>JAUYFR010000196.1 GCA_030690855.1 Gallionellaceae bacterium | reverse complement strand
AATCATTCAAAATCGTAATGATCGCAGCATGCTCACTACTGATTGCAAGATTGTCGATCACAATGTCGTTATGCGGTTTACGACCGATTGTCGTGCGCTCTTTATTCAGCACATACTCTTTCAGCACAACGCCATCCATGCTGAGTATCAATTTAGCCGGCATATCATCAATCCCCGTAGTTAATTCTTAAACCAAGATAATAATTTTTGCGTCCATCCACTTGGAGAAGCAAACTTACCATTTATTTTCACCAATATGACCGAGACATTATCGCGCCCACCATTGTCATTTGCCATTTGTATCAGTTGCGTCGCCGCCAGCGGCAAATTAGCTCGCAACATTTGCATTGTCGAGCCAATGTCCTCGTCCTCGACCATATCATTCAGTCCGTCAGAGCATAGTAAATAAATGTCACCCACCTGCAAATCATGAATGTGAATTTCAACGTCGACGTCATCGTCAATACCCACCGCTCGCGTCACTAAGTTTTTATTTTTAGAAGTGCGCGCATCTTTCTTACTGATAATGCCGCTATCAATTTGCTCTTGCAACAAGGAGTGATCGCGCGTAATTGTTTCAAATGTTTCGCCGCGAAGGCGGTACATTCGAGAGTCTCCCACGTGCGCAACAGCTACTCGATCATCATAAAACAGTGCCGCGACAATCGTGGTTCCCATACCAGAATATTGAGGCTGACTTTCGGCGGCATGAAAAATTGAAGCGTTCGCTTTTTGCACATTATCGCGCAACAAAACAACCGCTTCATCTTCGCCACTAAAGGCATCTTTCTCTTCAGGCTTGATATTTTCCAAGCGATGCTTAATTTCAGTTGCCACGACTGAAACCGCAATACCACTGGCAACTTCGCCCGCGTTGTAACCGCCCATGCCATCGGCCAAAACTACCAAACCAGACGGCAAGTCAAACGCCACACTATCTTCGTTGTGCGACCTGACCATTCCTGGATGGGTCTGGCTTACCATCTCTAGCGCGTCTTGTATTTTCACACTCCACTCCTGCAGTTCATATTAGTGCAAAGTCGCCGCACATTGGCGTATTGCCTCTGCCATTTCCTGTCCGGTTAGAAAACGATCCTCTACTTTTTTTGCCAGCGCCTTGTTGATTACATCAACAACACAGGCCGGCACATCTGGACTAATCGTACGAATATCGGCATGCGGCTCATTCGCAATTCGGAACATAAGCTGCGCCATTGAGTCGCCCTCAAAGGGTAGCTTACCACACACCATTTGATACAAACTTGCTCCCAATGAGAACAGGTCAGACTGTCCCTCAATTTTTGTCCCAGCCAACTGCTCAGGCGACATATAAGAAGGCGTCCCCAATACCATGCCTGTTTTTGTTTTAGACGAATCGGTGATTCGCGCAATACCGAAGTCGGTCACTTTAGCCGTGTCACTTTCCATGTCATACATAATATTTGCGGGCTTAATATCACGGTGTACAACATGTAACGAGTGCGCATAACCAAGCGCATCAGCCACGCGCGCAATGATACTCAACACTTTAGGCAACGGGAGCAAATTGTCCCGTTTTGTATAAGGGACAAGGTCTTTGCCTTTCAAAAACTCCATCGCAATGTAGGCAAGATCATGCTCTTCGCCCGCATCGTACATCGTCACGATATTAGGGTGATTTAAACGCCCCGCAGTTTCTGCCTCGCGGAAGAAACGAGCTTTCACGTCTTCCAGCTCGTCTGCATCAAACTCTTGCGACAAGTTCATCGTTTTGATGGCTACTACGCGGCTAATTTTTGGATCTTTGCCGAGATAAACCACACCCATCGCGCCCTTACCCAATTCTTTTTCAATTTCGTAACGACCCAGCATTGGCTTGCTCACGCCCGCTTTATCCAACATCATCGTACTCGCATTACTCTTGCCCGATGCACCGCCCAAAATAACGGTTTCAGACATTGTCTTAGCTTGATTCATGCGCTGCTCAAGATCCCGGAATTTTGGATTGTAGTCAGTCATATATTTGAACACCGACTCCGCCTTATTGAATTGGCGTTTGCGTTCAAAATCCAAACCTAAGTTATACAAAACATCCATCAAGCTGTCGTCAATCGGCACTTTGCGTAACTTATCGAAAGCAATATCCAGTTGACCTTGGCCTTGGAAAGCCAAACCCAACATACGGTTACTTTCGGCTGAATCTGCATCCGATTTAATCTTGCCTTGCTCAGTCACCAAGAAGCGTTTCGTGGTCAATAACAAGTGACCCACCAACAGCAGCGCGGCCGGCAACATTAACTGTATCCAAAGTGCTTGCGTGGTCATCAAAATAAAATGGCTGGCAAGTAACGCGATAAATAAAACGACGGTCACGATCGCACCAATCCCCGCACTCAGTCGCGGCAATAGCAAAATCAAATACAGCGCGATCAATAGGAAAATGCCGCTTTGTGCCCAAAATGCCCAACTCGGCACAACGAAAAAGTCTTGTTTGAGAATGCTAGAAATAGAGTGCGCCAATGTCACTACCGGCGACATTCCCGCAGAAATTGGCGTGACCTGTAGCGCTCCAACACCCGCTGCTGTTGCCCCGATGAGCACAATTTTGTCGCGATATTTTTCGGCAGGGATTTTTCCCGATAGCACGTCGTAGAAGGAATCTACTTGGAATGCGGGCTTGCCCTCACGATCGCTATAGAAATAAGTATGCATACGCGACAAGGGGTCGGTCACGATATTTAAAGTGCCCAACTTCACACTTTGCCCAAGGTTGACCTGAATATCTTTTGGCTCAAGATTCAAACTTTTTGCCGCCAACATCAGTGACAACGAAGGGTAAAACTGATCGAAATAGTTCAGCACGAGCGGCTCTGTGCGAATCCCTCCATCGATATCCGGCGTCACATTGAGGTGACCAATCGCCACTGCCAATGAGCCCAAAATCGGAATAGGCACTTGTGCGCCGCTGCTCTGAATAGGGAACACCCCCGGCTCGCCCTCTTTGATATTAACTAAACCATTTTTTAGCACATAGTCTGGCAATGGGTTGCTTGGCCTACCTTGAGGCTCGCCTAACTCAAAATACATTCCTAACAACACTGAATTCGCTTTCGCCATACTTTCGGCCAGTTTCATGTCGTTATCGAGATGTGACATCGCCTCCAGCAAGATAACATTCAACTGTTCCCACTCAACAGGATTTGATTCTTTAAGCGTTGAGGTTGCCAGAACAGTCGCGAGCTTATTGACGTATTCCAAGCCTGCATCAACTTGCGGCTCAGAGAAGAACACCGTATTGCCAATCACTTTGGCGTGTCCTTCCGCCAAAACATCCATCAACTTACCTTGCGTTTCGCGTGGCCAAGGCCAACGTCCCAGATTGGCGATACTGTCATCGTCAATGGCAATGATGGCGATCTTGTCACTCGCCAAACGTGAAGACGCTTGCACACCAATGTCGTAAGCCTTGCGCTCAAGACTTTGCATCAAGTCAGAGCTG
>JAUYFR010000195.1 GCA_030690855.1 Gallionellaceae bacterium | reverse complement strand
TATCATTCACATGTTTAAAGTGATCGAGGTCGAGCAACAGCATTCCCATTGAGCCACCTTGCCGCGACTGGCGTGCAATTTCATTTTCAAAACGCTCGGTCATGCCACGACGATTCAGCAATCCGGTGAGCGGATCAATTTCGGATAAGTGCTGCAATGCTTCGGTGCGCTCACGTACCTTTTCTTCTAGCTCGCGATTACTCTCGATAACAAACTTCGCCATGCGCTCAAAAGATTGCGATAGATGCGCGATTTCACCTGTGCCAGTGATGGCGGGATCGACTTCAAAATGGCCATTGCGAATTTTGTCGGTAGAGGCGCGCAACACTTCAATCGGTTTAAGAATCCAACAGCGTAGCGCCCAACCGACTGCTAACAAGGCAAGCAGCAAGGCAGTACCAAACAAAACGGGGCCGATGAATAAGTAATCAAAGAGATTCAAACTATGGTCACTAATCAAGGTTAAATCGTACCAACCTATTTCTGGCAAATAAGCCACGCCGAGCAAATGTTTATTGCCTTGGTAATCGACCTCGAGGGTGGCAATTTTTTCAGGCGTACGCTCAAGCTCAATCAATACGTTGCGTAAGTGATCAATGTCCGTCGAATTTTTGAGCAGCACATCCACTTTAATGCGTTGCCCAACATCTTTCGCGATGCTCATATAGTCGATCAATTTCGGATCGCTATTCAGTTGAATCGCCATACTCTTATCGATAAATAAATTATTGATGCCAGGCTGAGTAATGTTGACCGTTTCATTGATGAGATCGGTGAGATCAATCCCCGTGCCGATAATGCCCAGTGTCTCGTTACCATTTTTTATCAACACGTTGATCCAAGCTTTTGTCACTTTGAGATGAGCATCAGGGTCGATATTAACTTGATATTCTTTGCCATCAATCAGCGTCGCATAAAACCATTTATCTTTTGGTTCAGTGGCTGACAAAACATAGCGTAACTGATTGCCGGCGTATTGGTTTTTCGCATCGTTGTAATAATAATGACCGCTCTTAGCAAAAGCAGCGAAATAGCTGTGATCGCGAAAATTGAAACGATATTTTTCCATCGCGGCGAGGCCTTTGCGGCGCATTTCGGGATCATTTTCATGCAGAGCCATGTCGATAATCGCCGGCTCCGCAGCCATCTGCCTAGCCAAAGCGATCTCGCGAATCAGCGGAGCTAAGGTGCGATACTTATCGAACATCACTTGCCGCGCGGCGAATTGCTCGCCCCATTGCTGATTTAATTTATTGGCCAGTTGGTCGGATAAAAACCAGTTACTTAAAATGAAACCAATAAAAATCAGCGTCATCAACAACAAAAATTTTGCTCTAAGTTTCATGTTATTTGGGGAAGGTAAGTTACCCTACCCACTTCCTTGCATTTTGGAACA
Organism: Gallionellaceae bacterium; assembly: GCA_030690855.1. Classification (GTDB taxonomy): domain Bacteria; phylum Pseudomonadota; class Gammaproteobacteria; order Burkholderiales; family Gallionellaceae; genus PALSA-1006. The sequence goes on along the minus strand of JAUYFR010000195.1, from coordinate 4,134 downwards.
TACGCAACCAAGCGCCGTTCTCTCCCCGCTCCATCACGGTATGGAGAGAGCCTTCTGTGCCTAATGAGCGGGGAGGCAGCAGCTCCTGCGGATACCAAGAGTTTTGCACCGCACGGAAAACGCGCTCAGGATGCGGCATCATGATGCTGAAACGGCCGTCTGGTGTGGTGAGTCCGGTAATACCTTGCGGCGAGCCGTTTGGATTAAGCGGATAGGTTTGCGTAGGCCTACCTTTACTATCAACATATCTCAATGAAATCAAAGGCTTGGCATTATTTAGCTGTTGCGCGCTCGCAAAGTCGGCATAGCCTTCACCGTGTGACACCACAATCGGCATACGGCTACCTGCCATGCCCTCAAACAAAATGGAAGGTGACGGCTGCACCTCTACCATCACAAAACGCGCTTCAAATTGCTCGGATTGATTGCGCGCAAAGTGTGCCCAATTTTCTGCGCCGGGAATAATTTCGTGCAGGTTGCTCATCATCTGGCAACCGTTACACACGCCCAAGGCAAAGGTATCGTTGCGCTTGAAAAACGCTTCAAACTCATCGCGCGCCCTAGGGTTAAACAGAATTGATTTCGCCCAACCTTCACCCGCACCCAACACGTCACCGTAAGAGAAGCCACCACAAGCGGCCACGCCTTTAAAGTCAGTCAGTTTCACACGACCGCTGATGATGTCGCTCATGTGCACATCCACCGCAGCGAAACCCGCACGATCAAACGCAGCAGCCATTTCCACTTGGCCGTTCACACCCTGCTCGCGCAAGATCGCCATTTTGGGACGCGACAAAAGTAAGGCTGGCGCAACATTTTCATTCACATCGTAAGTCAGCTTGACGTGTAGTCCGGCATCTTTGGCATCCAAAATTCGGTCGTACTCTTGTTGTGCGCACACCGGGTTATCACGCAATTTTTGCAATTGGTAAGTTGTTTCAGACCAAGTGCGACGCAAGTTAATGGCATTCTCGGTATAGAGCGTTTTACCTGCGCGCGAGATATTCATCATGCCGGTTTTATTCAAACGTGCCACTTCATGCACGCTACTCAAACCCGCTTCGTCACACAGCACAAAAATATCCGCCAGATCGGCACGACGCACTTGCACCAAAGCCCCAAGCTCTTCATTGAACAAGGCACTGAGATCATCACCTTTCAACTCATCTAAACTCACATCCAAACCGATGTGTGAGGCGAACGACATTTCGCACAACGCTGCCAACATGCCGCCGTCAGAACGATCGTGATACGCCAACAACTTAGCTTCACGGTTAAAACGCTGAATCAGATTAAAGAAGGCTTTGAGTTTTGCCGCATCGTCCACATCCGGTGCGACATCGCCCACTTGTTTGTAAACCTGCGCCAAAGCAGAGCCGCCCATACGGTTTTTGCCAGCGCCTAAATCAAACAACAGCACAACGGTGTCAGTGTTCGCTTCAAGTTGCGGCGTGAGTGTTTTACGTACATCGCTACAAGGCGCGAATGCGGTGACAATCAAAGATAACGGCGCAGTGACCGATTTCTTTTCACCTTTTTCTTCCCAGTTCGTCTTCATTGACATCGAGTCTTTGCCAACCGGAATGCTGATGCCGAGCTGCGGGCAAAGTTCCATGCCCACCGCATGCACCGTATCAAACAGCGCGGCATCTTCGCCGTGGTGTCCGGCAGCCGCCATCCAATTAGCCGAGAGTTTGATGTCGCCGATTTTTTCGATTTGCGCAGCGGCAATATTGGTGATCGCTTCGCCAATCGCCATGCGACCAGAGGCTGGGCCATTGATTACCGCAATCGGCGTGCGTTCGCCCAACGCGAAGGCTTCACCCAAATAAGTGTTGTAGCCCATCAGCGTCACCGCCACATCGGCCACCGGTACTTGCCACGGGCCAACCATTTGATCGCGTGCGGTCATGCCGCCCACGGTGCGGTCGCCAATGCTAATCAGGAAAGTTTTATCTGCGACGGAAGGCAGCGACAACACACGCTGAATCGCCTCACGCAACACAATTTTGCTGGTGTCAAATTTCGGTAATTTCACTGCTTCGCGCTTTACGTTGCGCGTCATCTTGGGCGGCTTGCCAAGCAATACCGAGAGCGGCATATCGACAGCGTTATTGTTGAACTCTTCATCATGCACTACGAGGCGATCTTCGCTGATGGCTTTGCCCAACACCGCAAACGGGCAACGCTCGCGTTCACACATCGCTTTGAATTCGTCTAAACGCTCTGCAGGAATCGCCAGCACATAACGCTCTTGCGATTCGTTACTCCAAATCTGCATCGGCGTCATGCCGCGCTCTTCGTTTGGCACGGTGCGCAATTCAAAATGCGCGCCTTTGCCGCCGCCATGCACCAGCTCAGGTAACGCATTTGAGATACCGCCTGCACCCACATCATGAATCGACAAGATAGGATTGTTATCGCCGAGTTGCCAGCAACGGTCGATCACTTCTTGCGCGCGACGCTGCATCTCTGGGTTGCCACGTTGCACTGAATCGAAGTCGAGATTCTCGGCATTGGCACCGGTATCCATACTGGATGCCGCGCCACCACCTAAGCCGATCAGCATGCCGGGGCCGCCGAGTTGAATCAGTACCGCACCTTCAGGCAAGTCGTGTTTGTGAGTGTGATCTGCGCGAATGCTACCCACGCCACCGGCCAACATAATCGGCTTGTGATAACCGCGCATTTCGCCATTCACTTTTTCTTCAAAGGTGCGGAAGTAACCGGTTAAATTCGGGCGGCCGAATTCGTTGTTGAACGCAGCCCCACCGAGCGGGCCGTCAATCATGATTTGCAGCGGCGAAACGATGCGGGAGGGCTTACCAATGGCATTTTTTTCCCACGGCTGCTGGAAGCCTGGAATGTTCAAATTAGAAACGGAGAATCCGACCAGCCCCGCTTTCGGTTTGGAACCGGAGCCGGTTGCGCCTTCATCACGAATCTCGCCGCCAGAACCCGTTGCCGCTCCCGCAAAAGGTGCAATTGCGGTCGGATGGTTGTGTGTCTCTACCTTCATCAAAGTTTGCGTAAGCTCTTTACTAAAGGCATACGCGCCACCTGCGCGCGGATAGAAGCGTTCGATTTCCGCACCTTCGATCACCGATGAGTTATCCGAGTACGCAACCACCGTGCCCGCTGGATTTAATTTATGCGTATTGCGAATCATGCCGAACAGTGAGATCGCTTGCTGCTCGTCGTCGATTATCCAATCTGCATTAAAGATTTTGTGACGACAATGTTCAGAGTTGGCCTGCGCGAACATCATCAATTCAACGTCAGTGGGATTACGGCCTAGCTTGTTAAAGTTCTCCACCAAATACTCAATTTCATCGGCAGAAAGTGCCAAGCCCAATTCACGGTTCGCCACTTCCAGCGCGCCGTTTCCGCCCTTGAGAATATCAACCGTAGAAAGTGGTTGAGGTGTGCCGTGTTTGAAAATTTGATTTTCGATGCCCGCAACTTCTGCCACCACTGATTCGGTCATGCGGTCATGCAATAGCGGCAATACGGCTTTCATTTCCGTTGCACTCAGTGCTTTACCGCTCTTGCTCTTCAGGTAATACATTACGCCGCGCTCGATACGCGCCACACTCGGCAAAGCGCAATGCTGCGCAATATCGGTTGCTTTGGATGACCACGGTGAAATCGTACCTAAGCGCGGCACAATCAAAATTTTCTGCAAACCTGCTGCCGGCGTTTTCATCTCAGCTTCGATATTCAATAAGCGATCGAGCAACTTTTCTTCATCTGCACTCAAGGCTGATTTGAGTTCGGTGAAATAGCAGTGGCGAGTGTCCTCGATGGAGATATTCGGCGCAGCTTTTTTAAGCGCGGCACGAAGTTTTTCTAAACGAAAAGCCGACAGTGCGCGATTGCCGACGGAGATTTTGCTGAGAGTAGCGCTAGACATAAATTGATCTCATGGGAGCGTTAAAAACGGGATGCAATTATAATCCACAGCGTCGTTCACTCTCAGGAAAACAACATGTCTGCTACCCGTCCTAGCACCCTCACCCAAAAGCAAGTCATCGCCTTCCTCCAGCCGCGCCCTCAAAACAGCCATAAAGGAATGTTTGGCACTGTTTCCGTTATCGGCGGCGCGAATGGCACCGTCGGGGCCGTATTGCTCGC
>JAUYFR010000190.1 GCA_030690855.1 Gallionellaceae bacterium | reverse complement strand
TCGGCATCAAGCGTGCCATCGCTATTTATGCACCAGTCGTTGATAGTAATCGCGACGTCGTAGAGCAGGCAGTCGTTACAGGCAAAGTAGAAGTCGATCAGGCCACCAACACGTTCGTCATCTAGCAACACGTTGTCGCGAAACAAATCAGCGTGAACCACGCCGCGCGGCAAATTATCTAAGGCGTGCTCGAGGTGGTAAGCCACTTCGCATTCGAGCAAAAGTTTATCGCGCGTGGGTAAAAATTGCGTGACCTGTGTTGCAGCCTCGCTGCGCCATTCCGCGCCACGTGCATTGGGCATCGCGTCGATAAAACTTTGTCCTGCATTGTGCATTTGCCCCAACATGGCGCCGACTGCGGCGCAGTGAGCAGGTGTTGGCTCAGTAACGGATTTGCCACTCAAGCGACTGACAATACACGCGGGCTTGCCGTTGAGTTGACCTAGAAATTGATTGTTTTTATCCGCGACGGGAGCGGGGCAGGGAATGCCGTGGCGCGCTAGATGTGCCATCAAATTTAAATAAAACGGCAATTCACTTGCCGTTAATTTTTCAAATAGCGTCAGCACAAAGCGGCCATTGCTGGTGGTGACAAAGTAGTTGGTGTTTTCAATGCCAGAGGCGATGCCGTGCAATTCGAGCAAGGTGCCAAGGGAGTAATTATTTAACCAAGCGGTGATTTCCGCTTCGGTGACGCGAGTAAAAACAGCCATGCTTAAAAACCTAAATCAAAACTTAAAGATGAGCCACATCGGCACGCGCAACCCAGAATCTAAACTGCCTTGACGTGCGAACTTTCCATCGCCGCGATCATCTACAAGGTAATACGGTTTGCCATGCTTTGGGGTGATTTTGATCATGTAAAGGCGACCATTGCTACGGTACTCTTCAACCGTCTGCTCAGTATTTTGTTTAATGGTGATCTGCGGTTCATCCACGGCTTCGCTTGGATCAAGTGATGGCGGTGGTGGCAGTGGCTTAGGGTCGGTGACGTCAGCGGCGTAGGCCGCGACGTTTAAGCAAGAGAGTAACAGCAGGGTGATGATGCGCATGATTTTTCCAGATTTAATGTGACGCTATTTTAACAGGCGGAATGGGCTATTCGTTGATCATAAATTGAGCTGCATTTCGCGCTCCGAAGCCGAAGGCTCAAAGCCTCTTTTCTCGTAATGCTCGAAGATGGCACTGACGATTTTTTCTGGCTCATCAATAATTTGGATTAGATTCAGATCTTCAGGGCTAATCATGTTTTCTTCGAGAAGGCTGGTCTTGATCCACTCAACCATGCCGCCCCAAAATTTACTACCCACCAAGATAATCGGCATACGGCGCGTTTTTCCGGTTTGAACTAGTGTGAGCGACTCCATCAACTCATCCAACGTGCCGAAGCCGCCGGGCATCACCACATAAGCGCTGGCAAACTTAACGAACATTACCTTGCGCGTAAAAAAGTGCTGAAAGGTTTGACTGATATTTTGGTAGGGATTGTTGTGCTGTTCGTGTGGTAGCTGAATATTCAGTCCAACGCTAGGCGACTTGCCATAGAACGCGCCTTTATTGGCGGCTTCCATAATGCCAGGCCCTCCCCCTGAGATCACTGAAAAGCCCGCATCAGAAAGTAAGCGGGCAATTTCTTCGGTAAGTTTGTAATAGGGGTGATCGTGTGGCGTGCGTGCGCTACCAAAGATGCTCACCGCAGGTTGAATGTCTTGTAGGCGTTCGGTGGCGGAGACGAATTCTGACATAATGCCGAACACGCGCCACGCCTCCTTTGACTGAGTTAACTCGGGTAAATGCGAGTGAGGTATTTTGGATTGTCCGTTCATCTCAAGCTCTCAAAAAAATGAAAACACTGCTATTAGTCGATGGCTCATCTTACCTTTATCGCGCCTTCCATGCGATGCCAGATTTGCGTAGCCCAACGGGTGAGCCAACTGGGGCCATACAGGGCGTGCTCAATATGTTGCGCCGCCTACAAAAAGACTACCCGGCAGATTATAGCGCCTGCGTATTCGATGCCAAAGGCAAAACCTTCCGCGACGATTGGTACCCTGAATACAAAGCAAACCGAGCATCCATGCCGGATGATTTGCATGCGCAGATCGAGCCGCTGCATGAAGCCGTTGCCGCTTACGGTTGGAATATTTTGATGATTGACGGCGTAGAGGCTGATGACGTCATAGGCACATTGGCGCAGCAGGCTACAAAAGGGGGTGCGCGTTGTATTGTTTCCACTGGTGATAAAGACCTCACGCAGCTTGTGAATAGCCAAGTGCAACTCATCAATACCATGAGCAATGAGACTTTGGATGAGGCCGGTGTGCTGGCGAAATTTGGTGTGCCACCACAGCGCATCGTGGATTATCTGACGCTAGTGGGTGACACGGTGGACAACGTGCCGGGTGTTGCAAAATGTGGCCCTAAGACGGCAGTGAAGTGGCTGACTGAATATGGCTCATTGGATAACTTAGTTGTCCATGCCGCAGAAATTAAAGGCGTGGTTGGCGACAATCTGCGTGCCGCATTAGATTGGTTGCCGCAAGGCAAAAGATTGGTCACAGTGAAGTGCGATGTTGATTTGCCTGTGCATTTCGATCAGCTCGCCGCGCCGCAGCAGGACACTGAGAAATTGCGTGGGCTGATGGAGCAGTTCGGATTTAAAAGCTGGTTGCGCGAACTTTCCCCTTCTCACGATTTGCGCCCCTCCCTCGCAAGCGGGGCTGGGGGAGAGGGGCATTCTGACGGAGTTCGTGATGCTCAATCGTCCCTCTCCCCAACCCTCTCCCGCCAGCGGGAGAGGGGACAAGAGCAGGCGCAAGCTACAGGTGAATTATTTAGCAATGACACCTCTAAATATGAAGCCGTGCTCACCGAAGCCCAGCTCGATGTCTGGCTAGAAAAATTGATGCAAGCACCATTGGTAAGTATCGATACCGAAACAACAGGCTTAGATACGATGAACTCGCAATTGGTGGGCATCTCACTTGCGATTACGCCACTGGAGGCTGTGTATATTCCCTTGGCGCATCATTATCCCGGCGCACCCGATCAGTTGAATCGCGAACATGCACTGCAAAAATTAAAAGGCTGGCTGGAGAGCGAGCAACATAAAAAGCTCGGCCAAAATTTAAAATATGATCAGCACATTTTTGCTAATCACGGCATCGCACTGCGCGGCATTGCTGAAGATACGTTGTTGCAATCGTATGTCATTGAATCGCACAAGCCACACGATTTAGAAAACCTTGTGTTGCGTCATCTCGGTTTAAAAACCATTCCCTATGCTGAGGTAGTGGGCAAGGGAGTGAAGCAAATCAGTTTTGATCAAGTTGATCTCGACACGGCCACCAAATATGCCGCTGAAGATGCCGATATCACACTGCGCTTACATCAACATTTTGCGCCGCAACTGCAAGGTAGGTTAAACGAGGTATATCGCGATATTGAGCTTCCCGCGCGTGAGGCGTTATTTAAAATGGAGCGCAATGGTGTGCTGATTGATAGCGCCAAACTCGCGCGACAGAGCCTCGAGCTGGGCAGTCGGCTGATGGAAATCGAAGCGCTCGCTTTTGAGGCTGCGGGCCAGCCTTTCAACCTTAATTCCCCGAAACAACTGCAAGAAATTTTGTTCGACAAGCTCGGCATCCCTTCCAAGAAAAAAACCGCAACGGGTAGTCGCTCCACTGATGAAGAGGTATTGCAAGAACTTGCGCTTGATTATCCCTTGCCGAAAATTTTGTTGGAGCATCGCGGGCTGGCAAAACTGAAATCCACCTACACCGACAAACTGCCGTTGATGGTTAATCGAGGCACGGGTCGTGTGCATACCAGTTATTCGCAAGCTGTGGCAGTAACGGGACGCTTGGCGTCAAGCGATCCTAATTTGCAAAACATTCCGATTCGTAGTGCAGAAGGCCGCCGTATTCGCGAAGCCTTTATTGCACCAGTCGGTTCACGCATTGTTTCTGCTGACTATTCGCAAATTGAGTTGCGCATCATGGCGCATCTCTCTGGCGATGAAGGTTTGCTCAAAGCCTTTGCCAATGGTGAAGACATTCACCGCGCTACGGCTGCTGAAGTATTTGGTACTTCGCTGAATGACGTTACCAGCGAGCAACGTCGATTTGCCAAGGTGATTAACTTTGGTCTGATTTATGGCATGTCGGCATTTGGTTTGGCGAGCAATCTCAATATCGAGCGTAGCGCAGCACAGCAATACATTGACCGTTATTTCTCGCGTTACCCCGGCGTGAAGCAATATATGGACGACACCCGACTACAAGCCAAAGAGCAAGGCTATGTTGAGACGGTGTTTGGTCGCCGCCTGTGGTTGCCTGAAATCAACGGCGCAAATGGCATGCGTCGCCAAGCCGCTGAACGTGCTGCGATCAATGCGCCGATGCAAGGCACGGCGGCAGACCTCATCAAGCTCGCGATGGTGAAAGTGCAAAATTGGCTTGAGCAAGAAAACTTAAAATCAAAATTAGTTATGCAAGTGCATGACGAACTGGTGCT
>JAUYFR010000175.1 GCA_030690855.1 Gallionellaceae bacterium | reverse complement strand
TAATTCAGCCATTGCTTGCTTTAACCGGAGGATCAATTTTTTCATACGGTCTTCTACTTTGCGCTGTTGCTCGCCTAAAACCGCGACGCGTTTGTCGACTAAAACTTTGTTTAAATAAACTTGAGGCGGAGCAACGACAGTTGCGGTTTCTGTCGTAACGTGGCTGCTTGAGGGGCTGTTTAGCGAGACTCTGAGCGACTCGCTAAACATTTTGTATTTTGCTTCATTCACTGAAGAGATGGCGTACATCACCACAAAAAATGCAAATAGCAATGTAATAAAATCAGCATAAGAAACGAGCCAGCGCTCGCTGTTACTTTCTTCCTGATGTCGATTTTTATTCTTCATGCTTTTATGAATCTCGATGCTTAACGCTGAACGTTGAAAAAAGGGAGTGAACCATTCTCTATATCGGTCCGAATTTGAAAAACTTGAATTTACACTTACGCGAGTTGAGTCCAGCGCGCAGTCTAACTAATTGCGACCTCGCCGTAGAGATAGTCTGCCATTTAGCTTCTGGTTACGGCGCTTAAAGATTTCTAACTGGTATGATAAGCAACAAATTTACTAGGAGCTTTTAACAATGAAATTTCTACTCTCAATGACGCTGTTTATGTTGTCTCAACTTTGCTGGGGGATCGAGCAGATTAATCCAGCCACTCATCCGGCGATTACCGTGGAAGGCGTGGTACTAGAAACTACGGATGTCGAAAATTTCACCTACCTGAGGCTCAATACCAAGAATGGTGAAACTTGGGCTGCCGTGATTAATTCTCGTATCGCAGCAGGCGCTCACGTCACGCTTGAAAATGTAACCGTGATGAATAATTTTGAGAGCAAGTCTTTAAAGAAAACATTTCCGACAATTTTATTTGGATCGTTAGCAGCCCCAGGAAAACCAAAAGGTGGCTCACTGGGTGTTGAGAAATATATGTCGATTGCTTATCCCGGTATGAATGGGGCAAAGACTCCTTCAACTTCAAACGCGCCAAGCAAGGTCGCAGATGAAATGGTTGCTAAGGCCAGCGGTTCGAACGCCGTCACCGTCGAGGAAGTTCTGACGAAGAGTTCAGCCCTTAAGGGGAAGTCAGTTCTCGTTAAAGGGAAAGTGGTGAAATATAACGCAGGAATTATGGGTAAGAATTGGATTCATTTACGCGATGGTTCGGGCAAGGAAGACTTAAGCACCAACGACATTCTCGTGACCACTCATGATGAAGTTCAAGTTGGAGAGGTAATAACCATTAAAGGGATTGTTGCGACCAACAAAGATTTTGGCGCAGGGTATTCGTATAAGGTGTTGATCGAGGAAGCAACGCTGCAACGGTGATATTTACGAACTGCGCTAAAAGCCAAAATTAAATCGCTCTGGGTCAATCCCCCGAACCTTGGGGTATCGTGTTTTGTGGTCGGGATTCAACCCGCTAACCTGTTGGGCTAAAGCCCAACCCACAAAAAACCTTCGCCTTTCGTAGGTCGGATTCATCCCGACGTTTTTGCTTCGGTTCTCTGGCCCTGTTGGGATGAATCCGACCTACAAAATCCCCTATCGCCCAATACCATGTTGCTTGTGGTGGGGCATTAAGTTATCTCAATAAAATCAACTGGTTGCGTGTTTCTGAAAATTCGCTAGCGCGGCGATCCGAGCGGCGCGCACCTGTTCAGCAATTTTAGTTTTATCCGCACAAACACGAGCGATGTCGCCCGCATTCACCGCTTGCGCAACACGAGCACAATCGTGCAGGTAATCACTTTGTGAATAAACGTCATTTTCATGCCCGGTGCGACCACGAGCGTCTGCGGCACAGGCTTGCAAAATAAGGGCGAACCGTTCCGGTTTGCGCCACAAATCACAGCTATCGAAGAGTTTAATAATAGTGTCCGCGCGTAATTCTTGCGCACGGTGAATGTTGCCGTGATGTTTTGCCACCAGCATTGCTAAATCACGACTCTCGGCGGGCACACGTAAACGTTCGCAAAGTTTTTTTAGCAAGTTGACGCTGCGCTCCTCGTGACCGATGTGGCGGGGCAATATATCCGCAGGTGTAGTGCCTTTGCCGAGATCGTGTGTCAGTGCGGCGAAGCGTACTTCTAATGAGTAATTGTGTCGGGCGGCGTCATCGAGCACCATCATGGTGTGAATGCCGCAGTCGATTTCGGGATGATGTTTTTCTGGTTGTGGCACGCCAAAAAGGGCGTCCACTTCAGGCATGATTTTTTTGAGAGCGCCACAATCGCGCAGGGTAGTAAAAAAACGCGATGGATTTATTTCCATTAAGCCACGCGCTAATTCTTGCCATACCCGCTCAGCCACCAGTGCATCGACTTCACCGTTATCAACCATGGCGCGCATTAGCGCTAAGGTCTCAGGCGCAATCGAAAAATTGAAGCGCGCCACAAAACGTGCGGCACGCAAAATGCGTACAGGGTCTTCGGCAAAGGCGTCGCTCACGTGGCGGAGTACGCCTGCTTTTAAATCGGTTTGGCCGTGATAGGGGTCAGTCAGATTGCCATCGGTGTCTTGTGCGATGGCGTTCACGGTAAAGTCGCGCCGCGATAAGTCTTGCTCTAGCGTGACGTCAGGTGAGGCGTAAACGGTGAAGCCTTTGTAGCCTTGCGCCACTTTGCGTTCAGTCCGCGCAAGTGCATATTCTTCGTGGGTTTTGGGATGCAAAAAAACGGGGAAGTCACTACCAACCGCTTTAAAACCAAGCGCAGTCATTTGCTCCGGCGTGCTACCGACCACCACCCAATCGCGATCCTTTATGGGCAAGCCCAGTAAGCGATCACGCACCGCACCACCTACGCAATAAATTTTTAAGTCATCACTTTTCATCAGGAATGGGTTTCTGATTTTCTTGGTTCTTGGCTTCAATGATACCCAAACGTTGCTTGAGTGAAACAGACGGTTGGCCAAATAGCTTGGAGTAATAAACTGTGTTGCTCATGACTTTTTTAACGTAGTCACGCGTCTCATCAAAGGGGATGCACTCTGCATAGATTGCGCCTTCGAGCGGAATCTCACCGCGCCAATGGCGCGCACGGCCGGGGCCTGCGTTGTAAGCAGCAGAGGCTATCGCGGCATTATTATCAAACGAGGACAACACGTTTTTCATGTAATAGGTGCCGAGCTTTAAATTGACTTCGGTGTCGTGAATCAGCGCGCTGCGATAGTCGCGCATGCCCATTTTGCGCGCCACCCATTTTGCGGTAGCCGGCATAATCTGCATTAAGCCGGCAGCGCCTACATTTGATTTTGCGTGAGTGGCGAAGCGGCTCTCCTGTCGCATCAAGCCGTACACCCACGCTTCTTCAAGACCGTGTTCGCGAAGATTACCTTGTAAGTCTTGTCGAAAAGGGGCGGGATAACGCAAGTTAAAGTCATGTAATTTTGCAGTGCGATCCGCAGCGTTAATCGAGCGATCAAACATGCCATTGCTCTGTGCGAGCTCAGCAGCTACCAGTAATTTTTTGTCATCGAAATTACGGGTTGCCCACGCCCACTCTCTTGAGGCTTCGGTGCGCAGTTCCATGCGATATAAAGCAAAAGTTCGCTGTATGGCCGGAAGTGCTTGCATCCAGTTAAGCTCTTCTTTGCTGGGCTGATGTCTTGCGGTGACGATGCCAGACGCAGGTGCGGTGCCTAATTCTTCGGAAGCGAGTTGGCCATAAAAATTATATTCACGGCTAAGCTCGGTAAAAATTGTTTGCGCTTCATTGTTACGGCCAAAGGATTTGAGTGCTCTGGCTTTCCAGTAGCGCCATGCACTTTCTTGTTGTTGTTGGGGTGACATGGCAGTAACGCTGACCCAGACCTCATGCCAATTTTGTGCGCGCAATGCAGCGCGCGTGCGCCAGGCCAATTGCAATTCATTTAAGGGAGTATCTCCGGCCGCTTTAAACCATTCTAAGGCGCGTGGATTTTGGGCGCGTGCCGTTTCGAAAGCCAATCTGCCTAAGAAATAACGCTGCTCTGCTTCGGGGAAATTACTAGCTATTTTCTTCCATTCTGAATAAGCCAATTGGGGTAGTTGCTTGGCCAAGCGTTGCAGCGCGAACGATACGACGACCCGTTCTCCATCGCTAAATTTGTTGGGTGTTCGTTTGCTGAGGAAGCGCTCAGGGTCAGCAGAGGCTTTGTCTAAATCCCCAACCGGAAATTCAAATTTTTTAGGTAATTTTGCGGCGAGTTGTTTGGCTAAGGTCACATTGCCATTTTCAAGTGCTAAGCGAGTGCGGTTCAAAATATCTTGTTCGGTAATCACGCCTTTGTTGAGCGCGGTTTCAAAAAGAGTTGAGCAACTTTCGGGTTGACCTATTCCGCTGAACCATTTTTCGCGTGCTTCAATAAGTGCCGCCTCTTCATTGGTTTGCGCACGCTGTTGAATGGCGTAGCAATTTAATTCTGCGTCCACGTTAATCGCTTGTGGAAATTCGGCCGCGAATTCAGTCCAGCGTTGCTTCATCGCTAAACGTTTGAGCCACTCATTGCGGAATTGGCTCATCACGGGCGAATCAACGGGGCGGGTTAAAAATTGCTTTATGGCAGGGCTATCTCCGCCATCCCAATGCAATCGTAATTGGTAATAGGTGAGATAGGGTTCGAGCGGAGAATTTTTTAGGCGTGAAATCATCCGCTCAAGCTGAGCGGCATTGCCTTTTTGAAAAGCTTCTCGTGCAGAGAGAAAATCTTCGTCTTGATTTGCCACCGAAACAGCAGGGATGAGCAACAGAAAAAATAGTAAAAACTTCATGGGGAGTACGTTCAGATCACACAGGTGCAAGGATAGCAAAGTTAAGTGCTCATTGCCTGTAGCGTTTGCAGTATTTCCGCAAATAGAGGTCGCGCTGCGGGGAGCGGGGCGGCGCAGTGAAACTGGAGCTGTTGTAGCTTTGCGGTGACTTCGTTGGCAGGGGTACGAGCAATCAGCTCTTCCAGTAGGCGAGCGAAGGCCAACACTTCGATCTGCTGGAGTGAGACGGCGACATTTTCGTTGAGCCCAGTTTGTTCATTAGAACCCAACCCCCTCCAACTCCCCGTTGTCAGGGGGAGAGCTGAGCCAGCCCCTCCCCTGACAAGGGGAGGCTGGGAGGGGTTTGAGCCTAATGAGTTATTAGGGTTGAAGATAAAGGAGGCTGCGCCAAAGTCGCCGAGCAAGGCTTCGCCGGTTGGATTAAACAAAATGTTGTGCGCGTAGAGGTCGCCATGCATCACACCACGGCTATGTAAATGTGCTGCTGCGGAGGCAATGCTCAGTGCAATGCTCAACGTCGCGTCAACGGTAAAGCGTGTGTTAGCAGGGTAAATGTCGCGGGTGCAGGAGGCAAGGCTGGGCGGGGCGGCCAAGTTAGAAAAATCCGGCGACACCAGCGTCATCACTAGCGCGTGCAAATCGTCAGGATGGTCGTTTACTTTGCCATGCGTGCCAATCAAATTAGGATGCGTGCCGGCGTGAAGACTGCTCGCTATTTCGCTACGAGGTAGGCCATCGCTAGTCAACGCGCCCTTGAAGAGTTTTACTGCAACTGATTGATTATATTGAGATATCTTTTTTGCGTGATGAATGATGCCGGAGGCGCCTTCGCCTAGCTTGTGTTGTATTTGCAGTGTTTCCCAGGCGATGTCTGCAATGGGATTGTGGTCGAGAGCCGCCGTTTCCATCGCCTCGCAAAAAGGGTTGCCGGCATAAGCGAGCCACGCCAAGCGGGGCAATTTGAGTAGCCAAGGGGGCAGTGACGTGAGCTGGTTTGCGGCGATGCGAATGAGTTCTAGATTGACGCAGTTGGCTAATTCTTCAGGTAGGCGTTGGAGTTGATTTCCTGCCAGCATGAGTTTTTGCAGTTGCGTGCATTGACCTAATTCCGTAGGTAGTTCGCTGATTTGATTGTCGGTCAATATTAACCAACGTAGCGATTTCGGTAGCGCATTGGCCGGCACGAGGTGAATTTTATTTGCTTTAAACCCCACCATGCTGAGCTGCTCACACTGTCCGAGCACTTTTGGTAATTCCGTAAATTGATTGTTCGCGCAAAACAACACGCGCAATTTGTGCAAGCGGGGTAAGTCAGCGGGCAATGAATTCAGCGCATTGTTCGAGAGGTCGAGAGTTTCAAGGGTGTCAGCCAGATCGAAAATCTCCGGCGGAAACTCGGTTAAGCCGCAGGCTAAATTTAAGCGCTGGCTACCGGCGAGAACACCACTACGAAGTTGATCAAGAGTATTCATGGGGAGTTGGCTACTAATCGCCTTGAGGAATTTATCCCCAATGCGATTGTTAAGGTGATTTATTAGCGTTTGCCGTTGAATTGCTCAATCGCCTCTTTCATCACTTTAACTTGTGGATGAACGGTTTTTTCGTTACTGCTGGTTGCTGGAGTCGGACTGGTTTTTTTTGCGGGTTCCTTGGCATGGGGTGCTGCTTCATGCTTTGCCTCTGGCTTTGGTATGACTTTCACGGGAGCGGGCTTAGCAGCAGGCTTCTCTGCAACGCGGGGTGTTGGTGCGGCATGAGTAGGTGCTGGCGCGACGTGTGGCGCTGGAGGAGTGGCGGGAGCCGCGTGTGCAGGTGTTGCCGCAATAGCCGCACTGGCGGGCTGACTTAGCTGTTCCTCAAGTGTCGGGCGAATTTTCATTTTGATTTGCATCGGCGTCATGTTTTGCACGATTGTTGAAATGCGCTCTTCGCTTTTGGCATGCCATTCGCTTTGCAAATTCTTTTCTTTGGCGGCGGCGAATTTAAGTTTGTCTACTTCTGCTTTAGTGGCTGATAGCGAAGTATTGAGTGAAGCAATTTCTGCTTCAATTTTACTGAGTTGTGCCACGTTTGCTTTGTTGCTGTTAAGTGCAATAACTGCGACAGCCAGTGCTGCCAGTGCAAGCGCGGGCGGCAAGCCCATCAGGCCAAAACGAGCTACAACTTTGAGCAATAGGCGCATGCGATCTGCCTTTGACGGCGCGGCCGGCGCGGCTTCTTCCGTGTGTGCTGTCGGCTTGCTGTGTGAATCAGGTTTGGCTTCTGTTTCTGCGTGGCTGCTCATCGTATTCCTTTCGAACTAAAGTCGAACTAAATTTTTTAACCGATAGATTCGAGTGTATCACCTTGAATATTTCTCATACACGGCTATATAGTTAGCGGTGGTGCAAGTACGGTTAATTTATAATCGTTGCATTACCCTGTTGTTCAAGGCGCGAAAAGACAGAGAAATTACGAGTTTATCTTTGGATAGTGAAATACTTATATAAGTTAAACTTAAAAATCGTCAGGATTAAAGCGTAAATAGATCGGAGTGGTTGTATGAGTTTAATGTTCGCTTCAAGCAGTGATCTCGTGATTGGAAAACCGGTGCCTTGGGCCGTGTATGACGAGTCGCAAAATCCAATATTAGGGCAAGGTGAGATTGTGCGAGACGCAAAGCATCAAGCGGATTTGCTGGCCGCTGGCGCTTGCTATGAGGCTTCGCTTGAAGTACCCGTGATGGATAATGTGGAGGCGCCGATACCCGCTAAGCCGGCCAGCGCAAAAGTTGCTGCTGTCTCTCCCATGCCACCCGCTAATTTAGGCGAGGCAGAAAGTCCTTTTGCTGCCGCCAAAGTGTTGCCAGAACAGGCGGCCGTTGACCAAGCTAACAAGCAGTACACCTTCGATGATATGAGGCTGAAGGTGGAAGATCGTTTGTTATTAGAGCCACCCGCCAAATTAGGTTTGGATAAACTGCCCGTTAGAGTGCTTGGCTATTTGCGCGGCGCGAGCCTGATTGTGACCACACCCTTTACTCCAACGGGGCAGCGCTTGCAGTTAATCGAAAATGAAACCGTTGTTATGCGTTCATTTTCAGGGCAGAACGCATTTGCGTTTGCTTGTAATGTGGTACGCATTTGCCGCCTGCCGTATGAGTATTTACATTTGTCATTCCCTGAAAATATTCAAGGGATGATGATTCGCAAAGCACCGCGTGTTAAGACACGCATTATCGCTGCGGTGCATGACAGTCATTCTGCTTCAGATAAACAAACCTCCGCGCTTATTTCAGACATTAGCGCAAAGGGAATTTCGTTGGATTCAAAACAGCAATTGGGTGAAAAAGGAGAGGTTCTTAATATCGCTTTTCGGGTGCAGCTTCACAATGTCGAAGCATTCTTGGCGCTTAAGGGAGTTATTCGCGCGGTGATAAAAAATGACGAACCGGATTCTAAATCGCCTCCAGTTCGTCATGGCATTGAGTTTCAGGATTTGCCGTCAAACGACAGCGTTGTGCTGCAAAGTATGATTTATCAGCAGATGATTGAGAACCCAGACAAGCTCATGTAATTAGAGCTTTTCAGCCAGTGCCTTTTCCAGTTTGATTTGATCTACGGTAAAGCCGCGAATCCCTTCGGCTAGCTTTTCGGTCGCCATCGCATCCTGATTCATTTCCCAGCGGAATTCGGCTTCCGTCATCGAGGCAGGGCGCGCCTTTACTGCGCCGGTGTAGAGCAATTTGCGTTGCAGTGTTCCTTGCGCAGCCTGCAATTCTTCCAATAACGAAGGACTGATGGTCAGACGATCGCAGCCGGCCAATGCCAAAATTTCCCCACTGTTGCGGAATGAAGCACCCATGACGGTGGTGGGATAACCGTGTTCTTTATAATATTGGTAGATGTGTCTAACCGAGAGCACGCCTTGATCTTCTTCAGCGGGAATTTCAGCGCGACCTTCTTTGGCTTTTTGCCAGTCAAAAATGCGTCCTACAAATGGTGAGATGAGCGTGACACCTGCCTCGGCACAGGCCCGTGCTTGTGCAAAGCCAAACATCAAAGTGAGATTGCAGTGAATGCCTTCGTGTTCAAGGATCTCGCCCGCACGAATTCCTTCCCAAGTAGAGGCGATTTTAATAAGCACTCGCTCATTCGAGATGCCGGCTTCGTTGTACAGATGAATTAGTTTGCGAGCCTTTTCCAGCGTGGCTTTGGTGTCAAACGATAAGCGTGAATCAACTTCGGTGGAGATGCGGCCCGGAACAATTTTTAGCACCTCTAAGCCAACATCTACCGCAAGTTTGTCCATCGCGTCGTGTGCTTGCTGCTCATGGTTGTTACTTTGAGCTTTGGCCCACGTGAGGGAGTCTTGAATTAACGGGGCATATTCAGGTAGTGTCGCCGCTTTGAGTAATAGCGAAGGGTTAGTCGTTGCATCTTCAGGAAGATGCCGGCGTATTGCCTCGATATCGCCAGTGTCGGCAACGATTGCAGTCATTGATTTCAGTTGTTCGAGCATGCTGGTCATAGTGCGATCTCCTGTAGGATTCAAGTGGAACGAGCAGATGAAAACTACGCCTTCTGTTGGTTAAATGCAAGATGGAGCCTCTTCCAATATGAAATGAGTCTAAAGGTAGGTCGTATTTCCAACAAGAGATGAGTCTGAGGGAATGGCAGGCTGAATCGATCATTATGCAAAGCATGGTGATCAACATGGAAGAAGCAAAGCTTGTGACCTTGGCTC
>JAUYFR010000011.1 GCA_030690855.1 Gallionellaceae bacterium | reverse complement strand
CGGCGTTTATCTAAATAGGAAATCTCATGCTCTGGATCAAAGCATTTCACATTATTTTTATTACCAGCTGGTTCGCCGGACTTTTTTATTTGCCGCGTTTATTTGTTAATTTGGCAATGGTGGCAGGTGAGGAAGAGCGTTCACGCTTGCTGTTAATGTCGCACAAACTGTATCGCTTTGTGACGCCTATCGGCGCGCTCGCTTTGATATTTGGCACTTGGTTATGGCTGGGCTATGGCTTCGCTGGGGTGTGGCTGCACATCAAATTAACCTTGGTATTGGTGCTGATCGCCTACCACTTTTATTGCGGTAAGTTACTTAATGATTTTAAACAGGGACTGAATACTCACTCTCATGTTTGGTATCGCTGGTTCAATGAAATTCCAGTGATGATCTTATTGATCATCGTCATTCTCGTCACGGTAAAGCCAATATGAACGAACAATTTTTTGCACCTTGCCCGCGTGGTTTAGAAACCCCGCTCTGTAATGAACTAACCGAGCTAGGCGCAACAGGCATTAAAGCCACCGATGGCGGCGTGCATTTCGCGGGCGATTGGACGTTGTGCTATCGCGTCAATCTGCATAGTCGTACTGCCAGCCGTGTGCTGTGGCGTGTGGCGACCACCAGTTATCGCACTGAACAAGATATTTACGAAACCGCGTTTGCATTGCCGTGGGGGGACTGGTTTGATGTGAAAGACACGATCCGCGTCAACATGGCTGCGATTAGGTGCCCGCTGAAAAGTTTGGATTTCGCCACGCTCAAAATTAAAGATGCCATCTGCGACAAGTTTCGTCAGTTGTGTGGTGAGCGGCCTAGCGTGAATACACACGAGCCAGATATGCGCATTCACGCATTCTTAGAAGAGTCTCGTTTTACTTTGTATCTCGATACCTCTGGCGATGCCTTATTCAAACGTGGCGTGCGCCAATACACCAACATCGCGCCGCTACGTGAAAATCTAGCCGCAGGTATCTTGCATCTCACTGGCTGGAAACCCGGCACGCCCTTGCTTGACCCGATGTGCGGTAGCGGTACATTTTTGATTGAGGCAGTGCAAATGTGGCTGAATATTGCTCCTGGAATCTCACGTCATTTCGCGTTCGAAAAAATGAAAAATTTCAATGTAAAAAAGTGGAGTGAAATCCGTAACAAAGCTATCGCTGCGCAAAAACCTGTTGAACCGTTGCCTATCTTTGGTAGTGATTTATATGGCGATGAACTAAAAGCGGCACGCCTTAATTTGGAAAATGCAGGATTGTTAAAAGCGGTGACACTGAATCAAGCCAACGTATTGGAGGTTTCTGCGCCAGCAGAGCAAGGCGTGCTGGTAGCCAATTTGCCCTATGGTGAGCGTATGGGGGATATGGCAGATTTGGAGGCGTTGTATCCGCAACTGGGCGACGCACTGAAGAAAAAATTTGGTGGATGGAATGCCTATCTGTTTACTTCAGATTTGCGTATGCCAAAATTTATTCGCTTATCCGTTTCGAGAAAAACACCGCTGTTTAACGGCGCGATTGAGTGCCGCTTATTTGAATACAAAATGGTGGTAGGTGGAAATCGAAAATAATTGGCGGGACATATTTATATATGCGTGCTAAATTATGTACATAATTTCGTGCAATAGGAGGATGTCATGGCATTTGCATCAAGCGATATTGTTCCCTTTTCTTTGGCGCGCGCTAATCTTTCGGATTTGGCGGAACAGGTTAAGGCGGGTGCTGAAAAACTTATTACAAAAAACGGCGAGAGCTATGTTGCGATGATTGATCCGCAGCGCCTAGATCACTACCATCGTCTTGAACGTGCGCGCATTCATTTGCTTCTCATCGAGGAAGTTGAAAAAGGGCTGGACGATGTCGAGGCCGGACGAACTAAAGATGCACGAGCAGTTTTGTCAGCCTTAAAAAAGCGCATCCCACCAACGGTTTGAAATAGCCAAACGCATGTCAAACAAAAAAATTGCCAATGTTAAATTCACTGCCAACTTTGAAGCTAATCTTGCCGAAATAGATGCTTTTTTGACGCAGAAGAATTTTTCGCAAGGATACTTGCGACTCCTAGATGAGTTAAGTGACGCCGTTATCCCTAATCTTGAGCGCTTTCCTGCGATGGGGCGCTTATTTATTGAGCGGCAGCCGCAATCTGTTGAGGCTTTAACAAAACAAGAAGCGCTGCGGGCTCGCTTAGCAAAACACAAGGGTAGTGCTGAATTACGAGAGTACGTTTTGGATGAGTATCTGGTGTTATATGAAAAAACAGAATCTGTGGTTTACATGCTGTCGATCAAACACCACAAGCAACTTACATTCGATTTTGAATTTCTCAACTTGTCTTAAGCGCCTGCCGATCGCGCGCATCTGAATACTATATTTTTTTGTTAGCTAGCTTTGCATCAAATTTTTCTTTGATGATGACGAAACGCTCATGCGTGCCTTTAGAAATCAAATCCTTGCCATCATGAGCTTCTACGGTGAATGTGAGTCGCCGACCTTCAACTGCAACTAGCTCAACTTGAGTGGTTACCTCTAAACCGGGAGGTGTCGCCGCCTCATGACTTACGTTGATGTGCGTACCAACAGATTGTTCTTGTGGCCAGTCTAAATACGGCTTAATGGCCATGATGCATGCCCATTCGAGCAACCCCACTAAATAGCCGGTGGCAAACACTTCTGGCATCGCAACGAACTCTGCGGATTCTGGATAAAGCGCAGGAACGGTTTTCGATGCAGGAATAACGAATTTATGTTCGTATTTGATGCCGGGTTTTAAAGAGTCTTTCAATTTAATCTCCTTAAGCCACAGCGTATCGCCTTACGTCGATTTCAACACCACCTTTGGCCGCCTGATCTGCCTGCACTAATAGTGAGTGGGTTACTTTTTCATCGTGGTAAATTTCACCGCAATTTTCGCAAATTTCAGCAGGAACGCGCTTAAAAACCATTGTGCTGCCATCGCGTTCGAGTGTGATGCTGGCAATTCCCGCTTGAGTATCGCCGTGTTTGCAAATCGGACATTTCATTTTGACCTCCTTGTTTTTAGATCATCACACCAGATTTTCGCATCTGGCTCATAAACCGTAATGATGACTCTTAAATCATCATCAACGACATCCGCATATACAACGTGAATAGCTTTCAAACCTGCTTGCCCGAGTAACAATGCGCTCGAAAACGGAGTGTCATTTGGGTAGCTCTCGATAACTAATCCATTTGCTATTGCGCTTCCAACATCCTCTTCAGAAATGCCACGTTCGTGCATTCGCTTTACTGCGTGTTGTCGATAAATAATTTTCATGAACGAGCAGTTTAAACTTATTTCTTCTAGCGTCGCAATTTGAATGTTAAATATTGGGGGGCGTTAAGTCTTCAGTCTAACACTCCACGCCTGCACCATATCCAACATAAATTTTCGATCAGCTTCTGAAAGCCCTGCAATCCATCCTTGAATCAATAACGATTGATCGGTGCAAAGATTGGTTGATTCGGAGAGGAGCTCGGCGAGAGGTAGCCCTAACGCTTGGGCAATGGCTTCTAACCTAAGTAAAGATGGCAAGCTACTTCCAGTTTCAAATCTTGAAATCGTAACAATGTCAGCACCAATTTTTTGAGCGAACTCGGCTTGAGTTAAACCCAGTTCTTTTCGTCGCTTAGCAACATTGCTGCCCAACAAAATTCCAAGCGCTGTCGGTTTGTTTTTCACTGTATTTCCGCCCTGAATTAACTAGGCGCAAATTGTTATGTTCAAGCAATATTTGATATATGGCGTATTTGGACGTTAGAATGCTTTTAGCGCCTATTTATAAATTAAAGGCCAAACTTAAAGGGATACTTAAATGATTGCTGTTAATAAATATGCTCAGTGTTTACTCGTAATTTGTGTACTTTCACTTATTTCATTCTGTGCACACGCTGCAGGACTTGATGATGTTCTCAATTACAAGCAACCAGTGGTCGTAGTGGAAGAGAAAGCGGTAGAGACATACACCTTTCAAGACATTATCGGAACGATACCTGCGCTCATTGATGCCAAAAGCCCACAGCAGGCTCGGGGTAATTGGCCTCCACGCGGTGAAAAATTAGATGCATTTAACAAGAAAAATTTTGGTGAGTGCCAAAAATTTTATCTTGAAGAAGGGAGTAGTTACACTCGAAAGGCTCTTTTGTCATTAATAGAGTTTTTGTTTGAAGAGAATGAATCTAGAAAAGTATACCTGCAAAGAGAGTTGGAATGGGCGTTGGGTGATTTAGAGCGGATTAGCCCAG
The DNA here is from genome assembly GCA_030690855.1 of Gallionellaceae bacterium. Classification (GTDB taxonomy): domain Bacteria; phylum Pseudomonadota; class Gammaproteobacteria; order Burkholderiales; family Gallionellaceae; genus PALSA-1006. The sequence goes on along the minus strand of JAUYFR010000011.1, from coordinate 801 downwards.
AACTTAACGGTGTTAAGTGCAGTGCTGCGCAAGATTATCTTCTTAAGGTCAAAGAGTTGATTAATGCGATTATTCAAGCCGCTCCAGACATTAAAAAAGAAAAGCAAAAAGAAAAGCAAAAAGAACAGGAAAAGTCGGCTAAATTGGCCGTCTGTCAAAATACCAACGCCTACAAACTGCATCGAGTATCGAAATCGATTGAGCACAACAATTCTTTAATTAATCAAGCCCAGCTTGAAATGAAACGTGAAGAAGAAGTGGCAAAAATTTCTGGATTTTTGGATAAGCAAGTTATGTACAACAGGGGTAACAAAATTGCTTTAGGTAACAGATATAACGCAGGACTTTTTGAGGAATACAGGCAATTAGGCGGCACTGCTAAAAGCGTGGAGCAGGTGCGTGCGACTTCAGCATCTGACCCCTGTGATAAATAAACTCAAAGTAGCTAACCGCTTAATTTAAGGAAAACGTCATGAATAAAATAAGTTTTGAATACTGCTCGCTACATTATTTGAATTGGTGGCTCACGCATGATCGAGATTACTGTCAGGCCTTGGATGGTAATGATAAAGAAGCGAAGCTCGCGGCATTCACTAAAATGGCAGGGCTTTACAGCGTGGCAAGAAATTTGCCGACGGAATTTGATATCGGTGAGGGCTTGGACAGATACGAGCCGATTCTGAATATTGTTGATGCACTAGCGCCAAGCACATTTGAAGGTAATGATGTCATTGCCAAAATAACTGAAATTGAAGGGCTGATTTCAAAGGCGTATGGCGGTAATAAAAAGCTTTCACTCAC
>JAUYFR010000153.1 GCA_030690855.1 Gallionellaceae bacterium | reverse complement strand
TAGCAACCGTCGCCGTGACCACGCCATCGCCTTTATTTAAGGTGTTGGAATAAACTTCAGGCCTAGGCTGTGCAAAGAAATTTACGCCTAGATCGCCATTTAAATCCTGACCCATTTGATGCTGCTGATTCACAATACCCGCGATACCCATCGCCACACGACCTAGTGCATTTTGCGAAGTAGCAAGCGTTTCATCACGGAAAGTTAAAAAACCGCCTAAGTTACCCCCCTGCAAGCTGCTCTGTTGCAAGGTGGTTTTCGTACCATCCAGATTGTTATAAACAATATCTTGTTTAGAAGGATCTTCCGGTGATTGCGCAATGCCAAGCTCAAAAGCAGTTGCCCCAACGACCAACGATTGCCCATTGCCGATGAATATGTTGTATGCACCATCGCTTTGCCGAACCACACTGGTTTTGACTTCATTATTCAGTTGCGCAACGAGTTTATCTCTTTGATCGAGCAAGTCATTGGGCGGCTTACCCGCAGTATTGGTTTGCATCACAATATTATTGTTCAGCGCGGCGATCTGCTTAGAGTAACTATTTACTTGCCCAATACTGTTAGAAATTTGGCTGCTCACTGAGTTATTAACATCAATAAAACGCTGGCTGAGTGAGCGGAAGCGTGAAGTCAACGAACCCGCGCTATTCAACATGGCCTGACGTGCTGGCTGAGACTCGGGTGCCGTAGAGACATTGTTTACTGCACTGAAATAATCTTGAATGGCAGGAGAAATTCCTGCGACGGGGTCCGCAATCACGTTATCGATTTGTTTAATCTGTGCGTGATAAGTATTCAGCATCGAAGCTTGGCTTTGCTCGGACAAAACCTGCCCGTTCATAAACTCACTATAGGCGCGTTTTACCGTATCAACGTTAACGCCTTGCCCCAAATAACCGGCACCCGAAAATTGCGCCTTGCGCGTAGTCGTTACCACCTCTTGCTTGGAATAACCCGCAGTGTTTGCATTGGCGATATTGTGCCCTGTGGTCTGCAGACCCATCTGCGCTGCGCCCAAGGCGCTGACACTGATTCCTAGGATATTGCCCATGTTAGAACTCCAGCCGCTCCACTCAGGAGCATCTCTTATTAAGTATCGGCAAAAATTGTCGATACTTTAGTTAAACTTTTCACACTACGCTAACGTACTTACGCTATTGATTACTTTGCTTAATTTATCGGCGTAATTAGGGTCGGTGGCATAGCCTGCTTTTTGTAGCGCCTGCGCAAAACCCGTTGCGCTATCACCTTGCTTCAGCACATCCGCATAGCGAGGATTGCTGCTGATGGTATTGGCATAATCTTTAAAGCTATCGGCATAAGAGTCATAAGCACGGAATTTCTCGACTTGCTTATTCGCCACACCGTTGTGGTACTCGGTAGTCATTACTTCAGCCACTTTTCCGTTCCAACTTGAACCCGCTTTGATGCCAAATAAATTATGGCTACTGCTACCGTCAGGCATTTTAATTTCGCGACGTCCCCAACCGCTTTCCAGCGCAGCCTGCCCTACCATCAGGTGTGCTGGCACGCCGGTGGCCTTGCTCGCTTGCTCGGCATGAGGCATCAGTTTTTTCACAAAATCTTGCTGAAAATTTTCGTTATAAGCTGAAGGAATCGAATTGCGTACCACTGGGGTTGGCGACACCGCGTCCGACGGAGACTGCACATCTGGCCCCATTGAAGAGCGCTGCAATTGACGCATCATCACATCGGCCAGACCCACTCCCTGACCAGACGACATGCTTTGCGCTAACTGTTGATCCAGCATGCCTGTAAACATTTTGGTTTGTTCGCTATCCAACATGCCGTCTTGTGGAGTGGCTTCACGCATGCTTTTCAGCATCATATTCAAAAACACTTGTTCGAATTGTTGCGCTGCGCTTTTTAACGCTTGATCGGGTGAGTTCTTAGCTTGCAGACGTAGTTTGTCCAGACCTTGTGAGTCGATGGCCAATTTACTAATGTCATTGCTAGAGATGCTCATGATCGTGATTCCTGATTTGATTTTCTCGTTAAATAATTTCTAACTCTGCACGCAATGCGCCCGCTGATTTCATCGCTTGCAGAATCGCCAGCATATCTTGTGGCGTTGCGCCAATCGCATTGAGTGCGCTCACCACATCACCTAAGGCGATGCCACGTTTCAAATGTAGCAAACTTTTCCTTCCTCTGGAGTCCACATTCGGTTTAGTCCCATCATTCGACTCTGCACCGACATCCCCTACCGCCTCTCCATTCACCACCACCGTCAGCGTACCGTGCGCAACGGCACATTCGTCGAGCTTCACCATCTGATTCATTACCACCGAGCCGGTACGCGCATTGATGATAACGCGAGCAACTGGCTGAGCAGCATTTACCTGCAGATTTTCGATACGTGAAATAAACGCTACGCGTGCATTTCCTACCGGCACTTTAATTTGTATCGTACGCCCATCTTGCGCGACGGCAATTTCTTTATCAGGCGAAATATCACGATTCACCACATCCGCCAAGCGTGCCGCAGTAGTGAAATCATTAGCATTCAACTCTAAATAAATGAATTCTCCTTGCCCCACTGCGGTGGGCACCAAGCGCTCAACTGTCGCACCACTAGGAATACGGCCCACGATCAAATGATTCACTGCCGCTTTAGATTCGCCAGCAGACGCCACCAACAAGCTACCTTGGCCCATCGCGTACACCTGACCATCCGCACCTTTAAGGGGTGTCATCAACAACGTACCGCCACGCAAACTTTTCGCATTGCCGAATGAAGAAACCGTAATGTCGATAGTTTGACCGGGACGTGCGAACGCAGGCAACGAAGCGGTCACCGTCACCGCAGCGACGTTTTTCATATTTAATTTTGTGCCAGGGGGAAGCTTTACACCCAATTCTGTCATCATGCTCAGTGTGCTATTTTCTGTGTAGGGCGTCGTATCTCCGCTACCATCTAAACCCACTACTAAGCCATAGCCGATGAGCTGGTTTTCGCGCACGCCTAAAATGGAGGCCAAATCTTTAACACGTTCGGCTGAAGCATCTAGCGAAGTGAGCGTCATCATTGCTAGCAAAATCAATTTAATTGTATTTTTCATGGCGTCACCTTTACTAAAAGTACATCTGCTTCGGTGTAAACAAGCGACTAAACCGACTCATAAACGATTGTGAAGGCGCAGTTTGGTTAATGTTGTCCGCGTTGCGATATTCAATTTGCACATCCGAAATTTGCGTGGACTGCACGGTATTGGTGGGCGAAATAGTCAATGGATTCACGATGCCACTAATGCGCACATACTCAAAGTTTAAATCCGCATTAGCATATTTAACCAGCTTGTCACCGCACACCAGCAATTTACCGTTATCTAACACCACCACCACGGTGGCAATCACCGAACCCGCGTAAGCCGTAGAACCTGCTGTTTCTTTGGCGGCTGCCGATTTAAATTCTTTGCTATCACTCGGCAAAGAAGTCTCTGGCGTTGAAGGTTTTTTTGCATTCGCGCTTGATTTTGCAGTGGGATTAGATGATTCGCCAATGGTGATCGTTAACTCGTCACCGACATTACGCGCACGGCGGTCTTCAAACAGCGGACGAATCGCGCCTGCTTTAAAAATAGTGCCATTTTCAAATGTCGCCATCTTTTGCGGCATCGGGCAGGAACTTAATGGCGTCTTGGTTCTAATCGGTGTGCAGCCGATCATGGTGAAGATCGTTCCGATTAATGCCCAATAAATTAACTTACGCATGATGACTCTCCTAAACCTCACTCAGCTTAAATCTGAGATAACTTTTGCAACATTTGATCCGACGTTGAAATCGCTTTAGAGTTGATCTCGTAAGCGCGCTGCGTCTGAATCATGTTCACCAACTCTTCCACTACGTTCACGTTCGAAGTTTCAACAAAGCCTTGGCCTAAAGTACCCGTGCCATTGATTCCAGCCGCTTGCTGGCTTGGCGCACCGGATGATGAAGTTTCTAAATATAAATTTTGCCCGACACTTTGCAGACCCGTTGGGTTAATAAACGTCGTCAGTTGCAAATTACCAATCTGCGTTGGCGCGACGGTGCCGGCTTGGGTTACCGACACTAAGCCATCTTGACCAATGGTCACGCTAGTCGCGTTAGCTGGAATGGTAATAGCGGGTTGAATCACAAAACCACTGGAAGTCACCAGCTGGCCTTGGCTGTCAGTTTGAAATGAACCATCGCGGGTGTAGCCAGTAGTGCCATCTGGCATCAACACGGGGAAGAATCCTGCGCCTTGAATCGCCACATCGAGCTTGTTGCCCGTTTGCGCCAAGTTACCTTGAGTGTGGATACGCTCAGCTGCAACAGGGCGCACGCCAGTACCGATCTGCAAGCCTGATGGAATTTGCGTATTTTGCGAAGACTGCGCGCCAGGCTGACGAATGTTTTGGTAGAGCAAATCCTCAAACACCGCACGTGACCGCTTAAAACCATTGGTGCTGACGTTCGCCAAGTTGTTGGCAACCACATCCATCTGCGTTTGCTGGGCATCTAAGCCGGTCTTGGAAATCCATAAGGAACGAATCATGTCGGTACTCCTTTATTTTCTTAGCGCTTCATCTAGGGCATTTAAGCCATTACACATGAGCCTATCCTACCGAAGGCGGCAGAAATCAAAGGGAGGATGAGAGGGAGAAAAGTGCGCTTATTCGCGCTTAGCGGAAATTTAGAGATGAACGACAAAAACCTTTTTTATCCGCATATTTCGCAGAAAAAACATAATTCTCAATATAAACAATATGTTACAATAAATCGACTGAGCAACACTTACCGAATAAATCGGTTTAATCTGATAAAACTACTGGTGAAGCAACTAGCCATCTCACTAAGGCAGCAAGCTGCCAAGTGATTGGTTATAGCCACTCGACTAAGCTCGCAAGCGAGCAACTCGCTGATTATGCGGATAATTTTTTCTTTATTGCTTACAGAATTTATCTAAAGCTAGGCATTGATATTCAATAACTGGCTCGCGGCCTTCGCATTGTTATCTGCTGTTTGGAGCATTTTCATTTGCGTATCAAATTGCCGTGCCAGTGTGATCATGTTGACCATCGCCTCCACCGCATTTACGTTGCTACTTTCTAAGTTGCCAACCATCACCGTCACTTTGCCATCTGCTTCGGCATTGTTGCCGTCCTTTGTGCGGAACATGCCATCTTCACCGCGCACCAATTGATCTTCAGAGGGATTGGTCAATTTGATGCGGCCCACCGTCACGACGGCGGCAGGTTTTGTGCCGGTCTGCACGGTAGAGATTGTGCCGTCTTTGGCGATGGTGACTTCAGTATTCGGTGGCAAAGTGATAATGCCGTTATCACCCAACACGTTTAATCCGCTACGAGTTTGTAGCACACCATTCGAGGTGGTTTGAAAGCTACCGTTACGAGTGTAGGACTCTTTACCGTCAGGCGCTTGCACCGCAATCCAACCTTTGCCATCAATCGCAATATCTAAATCGCGACCTGTAGGTTGCATTGCACCGGGTGTAAAGTCAGCACCCGCCGTTGAGTCCACCACAAAAACGCGCGTAGCGAGTCCTTCCCCTTCTAAAGGAACTGCGCGGAAGGTGTTAATCGCGGCTCTAAATCCCGGGGTGTTGTTGTTGGCAAGATTCTCCGACACCGCCGCTTGCTGCTGCAGGATGTGAGATGCCCCGGTCATCGCGGTATAAATTAAACGATCCATGATTTCCTCCGTAGGTCGGACTTTACCTCGTAAATGTTCTTGTGCCCTTGAGTAGTCCGACGCCTTAACTTCTTGTCGGGTTGAAACCCGAGCTACTACTTATCATCAACGCAAGTTAGTAATTGTCTGCAACACGGCGTCTTGTGTCTTAATGGATTGCGCGTTCGCTTGATAAACCCGCTGCGCCACAATCATGTTGACTAACTCACCGGTCAAATCGACGTTAGCATCTTCCACCGCGCCTGACTGCAACACGCCCAAACTCGCCGTACCTGGCGTGCCCGGCAAAGGCGTACCCGCTGTCGAAGTCGGCGCCCAACGGTTATTCCCCAGTGGTTGCAAACCTTGCGGATTAGAAAAGTTGGCAATGGTTACTTGCCCTAATTTAGCTGACTGACCGTTCGTGTAACGTCCCAAAACTGTGCCATCAGGGCTAATGTTAAAGCCGCTCGGCATACCTGTTGTATATCCATCTTGCACCATCGAACTCACACCGAAGGCTGAACCGTATTGCGTACTATCAGAGAAGTCGAAAGTCAGTGTCATTGGATCTGCCGCAGCTGCAATACCGCCGCCAGGACCTGTTGACATCGGGGGCGTAAATGCCTGAGACATGGCAAGCAGCGTTCCCTTTGGCAATTTACCTGTGGTATCAAACGGCAAGCCTGCGCCAATCGGCACAGCACTCAATGGCACGGTTGCCGCAGCTTGTGCTGGTTGAAGTTGATTGTCGATGGTTAAGAATACGTTCCACTTGTTCACGCCAACCGTTGGCTCAGCTTTCTGGAAATACAAGGTCGCTACGTGTGGATTCCCCAAGCTGTCATAAATCGTTGTGGAAGTTGAGTTGTTGTAAGTCGAAGGGTCCGACTGATTAAAACGAAACGATCCTGCTGGACCTGGTGGCACAGTCGCTGTGAGTCCAGTATCCGCAGGTTCTGCCGTTACTTGGCCACGGGCATCTACGTTCAGGCCTACCAAAACATTTGGGCGATCTGAGGTGCCGGTAGCGCGCGCTGGAATTTGTGTAGTTGGAATTTGTAACGGGCCTGGTACGCCTGAATGGTCAACGCCAAACAATCGCATGCCTTCACTGGTGACGATAAAACCTTCGCTATCGAGCTGAAATTGTCCGTTACGCGTGTAGAACTGGGGCGCAGTGCTTACTTTTGTTCCAAGCTGAAAGAAGCCCTGTCCACTAATCGCGGTATCTAGCGCGTTGTTACTTGCGGTGATATTCCCTTGAGAAAATTGCTGGGCAATCGTCGCTAGCTTGGTACCAATACCAGCGACGGTTCCTGCTGAGCCACCCACCGAGCTGGCATACACATCGGAGAATTGAGCTTGCGATAATTTAAAACCAACGGTGTTCGCGTTCGCCACGTTGTTGCCGATTACGTCCAAATTTTTGGCTGCTGAGTTTAGTCCGCTGAGTCCTTGTTGAAAGCCCATGATGTTCTCCTTTGTTTAGCTTGAACGTCACACCCGTACTGGGTGGTGACCGCTTGCATTACACAACTTGTTTAACGTCTGCCAGGTTGAAACTACCCAAGCCGCTCACGTCCAATTTGGCGCCAGCTGAACCAGGCACTACACCATTGACCATACCGAATGCCAAAGTCTTCGCTGGCTCCGTCTTGTCACCAGAAACAAACTCAGCAGAGATTTTGTATGGCCCATCAGGTAATGCTTCACCTGTGTCATCTTTGCCATCCCATGCCAGTGGAATAACGCCTTGTTTTTGCGCACCCATTTGAATGGTGCGCACGATATTGTTTGCACCATCTTTGATTTGCACTTTAACGGCATCGGCACTTTGTGCGAGATCAACGCCTGCCAAACCTTTACCCTCTTTCAGCTCCACACTCGCACCTGGCACCAACGCACCGTGACCAATCATGCTGGTTGCCGACATCGATTGTCCGGCAGACATGTTGTCGCTCAGCGCCTTTAAAGTGGCGTTAATTTTGTCAATACCGCTTACCGTGCTGAGTTGCGCCATTTGTGAAGTGACCTGCGCGTTATCCATCGGATTCAACGGATCTTGATTCTTCATCTGCGTCACCAGTAATTTCAGAAAACGATCTTGCGTATTCGCACCTGAACCGGCGGCATCGCTAATCGCGGCGCCTGCTGCCTTACTTGCCCCTTGCGCGGGTGCGGTAGCGCCGGCTGCTTGCGGCATGGCAGGTTTGTTCTGCGCTTGTGCTGGGTTTGCGGCACCCGGTGTAGGCAGTGTTGCGCCTAATGAATTGGGTCCTTGAACGGAATTAACCATGACTCTTCTCCTTATTGCCCGATGGCAAGCGTTTTAAGTAACAATGCTTTAGATGTGTTCATCACATCTACGTTATTTTGATATGAGCGTGAGGCGGAAATCATATTCACCATCTCATCCACTGGATTTACATTCGGCATCGTCACATAGCCTTTGTCATCTGCCAGCGGATGCTTAGGGTCGTACACCATTTTCATGGGCGACTCGTCATCCACAATTGAGTCTACTCGCACCCCTTCGCCAGGCTGGCCAGCAAATGAAGTGGAGCTAAACACCACTTGCTTCGCCACGTAAGGCTTGCCATCTGGGCCCGTAGTGCTTTCTGCGTTGGCTAAGTTACTCGCCACCACGTTCAAACGCTGCGATTGCGCAGTCATGCCGGAGCCGGCGATGTTAAAAATATTAAAGAGTGACATGATAATTACCTCTTATGTTCTACTAGCCTTGTAAGGCGGCCAGTACGTCTTTAGTTTTATCGCTAATGAATCGCACGCTGGCTTCATAGCGCAAAGCGTTATCAGCAAATTGCGCACGCTCCACATCCATATCCACCGTGTTGCCGTCTGCGCTGGGCTGCAGCGCACCGCGATAAAGCACTGGCGAACCCATCACAGACTCGCCTGTGCCGTCTGTTAAATGATTACCGGTAGTCGTAGCCATTTGTAATTTTGGCCCTGCCTCAGAAAGCGCTCCTTGCAACGCACTGGCGAAATCAATGTCTTTTGCCTTGTAGTTAGGCGTGTCTGCGTTGGCAATATTTGACGCGATCAATTCTTGACGAGCGGCGCGTAAATTCAGCGCTGCTTGGTGAAATTGGTACATGCTGTCAATTCTGCTAGTCATTTTTGCCTCCTTCTCGCATCCTTCCTACGTCCATGTCGTGCATAATAATCACAGTAGGTTTTTGGGCATCCTTCGATTAACGGGTGAAAAGCGTGTTATTTCACCCCTTAGACCAAGCTCAGCAGCACTGACAATACCGCCATGAAAATAAGCCTCGTTGCTTTACTCAGTCTTTTATCCCTGCCGGCAACTTACGCGGCAGAAATGCAAAGCCACGTCGAAATCAAGCGCGTGGTACAAGAATTCATCCAAAGCAAATCTCCTGGCATGCCAGGCAAAGTGGCCATTAAAGTCTCCGACATTGACCCACGCTTAGCGCTCACCGCCTGCACTCAAATGGAAGCTTTTTTGCCGACGG
>JAUYFR010000151.1 GCA_030690855.1 Gallionellaceae bacterium | reverse complement strand
ATTCCGGCCTGCGCCGGAATGACGGAGCTATTGAACCTGCCGAGGAATAGAACATGAACCCTATCGCCCATTCCCCTCATGCCCACGCCCCTATCTCCATCAGTAAAGTGATGGTGACGGTGATGGCGGCGCTTGCTCCCGCCACATTATTTGGCTTTTGGTTATACGGCTGGCCGGCGATTAATCTCTGGGTAATCTCGTTGTTGGCTGCCATCATCGGTGAAGCCTTTATTCTGCGTTTGCAAGAGCGCGCAATTCGCCCAGCCTTGATGGATGGCTCGGGGATTTTGACGGCATGGCTGTTGGCGATATCGCTACCGCCATTCGCCCCGTGGTGGATCGCAGTGCTGGGTAGTTTGTTCGCCGTCGTTATTGGCAAACAGATCTTTGGCGGGTTAGGGCAAAACGTATTTAATCCGGCGATGGCGGCGCGCGTGATGTTGCTTATTTCTTTCCCGTTAGAGATGACTTCTTGGGTTGCTCCTGCGCCACTGAGTTCGTCGCAAGCGCCGAGCTTGTTGGAAAGTTTACGAGTGACTTTTCTAAGTCAACCCATCGACGGCATGGCCAGCGCTTCTCTGTTGGGGCATGTAAAAACCGAGTTCACTCGTGGCATCGGATTGGATCAGGCGCTCGTCGGCTACTACGCTCCGTTGGACGCATTGTGGGGGAGTCGTGCGGGCAGCTTGGGTGAAACCGCAGCTTTGTTTTTATTGGCGGGTGGAATTTTTCTGATCGCGCGCCGCATCATTACTTGGCATGCACCCGTTGCCATGTTGTTGGGGGTGGCGGTCCCTGCGTTGCTGTTTAATGCGATTGATGGTAATCACTACGCCAGCCCGCTGGTTCATTTGCTGAGTGGCGGCCTCATGCTGGGTGCCTTCTTCATCATCACTGATCCTGTGACGTCGCCCAACACCGCGTTAGGACAATTTATTTTCGGGCTAGGTTGCGGGCTACTGACTTGGATTATTCGCACATGGGGCGGTTATCCAGAGGGAGTGGCTTTTGCCGTGTTGTTGATGAACGCGGCAACGCCACTGATAGATCAGTACATCAAGCCGCGCATCTATGGGCGTGATCGCAAAGGTGTTGCTTTGCCTGTGAATAAGGGGTCATGAGATGAAGCTCGACGAATTGCGTAGCAAGCTCAGTTACCAAGGACTGTCGCTCGGTGGCGTGGCTTTGTTGACGAGTGTGATTCTCGCCGTGGCGTCACGCGCTACTGAAGCCGATATTCAAAAAGCGGAAGCCTTGGATCTGCAACAGTCGTTGGCAATCGTCTTGCCTATTCAATACGACAACGATGTCACCAAAGACACAGTGGTATTGCCCAGCCCAGAAGGTGAGGTCACCGTCTATCGCGCGCGTAAAGCGGGCAAGGTGGATGCCGTGGTGTATCGCGTGATCGGACGTGGATATTCTGGTGCAATTGTCTGCGTGATGGGGGTGTCGCGCGAAGGAAAAATATTGGGTGTGCGGGTACTTAAACATGCTGAAACACCGGGTCTAGGCGACAAGATTGAGCCCGCGAAATCAAAATGGATATTCAGTTTTGATGGCAAATTTTTAGGTAACCCCCAGGCAGAAAAGTGGGCGGTGAAAAAAGACGGTGGAGAGTTTGACCAGTTCGCCGGAGCAACCATTACTCCGCGTGCGGTGGTTAAAGCCGTTAAGGGAGGGTTAGATTTTTTTGCCAAAGAGCGCAGCAAGTTGTTGGATGAAGTGGGAGCCAATTCATGACCGAAAAATATACCCGCATTACCCGAGACGGACTATGGGACAACAATGTCGTGTTCGTGCAGATGCTGGCCTTGTGCCCCACGCTGGCAGTCACCAGCACCGTCACCAATGGTTTGGGTATGGGCTTAGCCACGACTGCGGTGCTGGTTTTTTCCAACATGATCATTTCTGCTGTGCGGCATTGGGTTAGCGCGGAGGTTCGTATTCCGATCTATATCGTGCTGATTGCAACCTTGGTGACGCTGGTGGATATGAGTTTGAATGCGTGGGTGCACGAGTTGTACAAAGTGCTTGGTCTATTCATTGCGCTGATCGTGGTGAACTGTGCGATTTTAGGACGTGCGGAAGCCTTTGCTTCCAAATCGAGCGTGACAGATTCGGCTTTGGATGGACTGATGATGGGACTAGGTTTTACAGCATCGCTGGTGTTGATTGGGGGCGTGCGGGAGCTGTTGGGTAGCGGTACTTTATTTGCCAACGCACATCTGCTGTTAGGGCCGGCGTTTGCTTTTCTGGAGACGACCATCGTGACGGATTACAAAGGATTTCTGTTGATGATTTTGCCGCCCGGCGGATTTATGGTGGTGGGATTATTGCTGGCCGCGAAGCGCGTTATTGACCAGCGACGTGTTGCGCGTGCTGAACTAGTGGCTACTGAAGCCAGTAACAATTAGGGGTAAACCATGCAAATCGGCATTGCTTATTCTGAACCCGCGCAACAGCTTTGGCTGCGTATCGAAGTACCGGAAGAGACCTCGGTGCAACAGGCTATCGAACAATCCGGCATCCTGCGCAAGTTTTCGAACCTCGATATTACGACCTGCACTGTTGGTATTTTTGGTAAAGTCGCACAACTCGATGCGGCGCTCAAACCGGGCGATCGCATCGAGATATACCGTGCTATCACCGCAGACCCAGCCACCGTGCCCCGGCGAGTGATTGCCGGGGATGACGACGACTGAGTTTTACGCCGCAAAGCCCATCGATTTCAGTTGTGTCACACCAGAGCGATGTAGGCCAGCGCTCCACCCAAGTAGCCGATGAGCGCGAGAGGGGAGATTTTTTTGACGTACCAAAAGAATTCAATCTTCTCGATGCCCATCGCGGCCACACCAGCTGCGGAGCCGATGATCAAGATTGATCCGCCAGTCCCCGCCGCATAGGCCAGAAATTCCCAGAGAAATGAGTCGGCAGGATAATCAGCTAGCGAATACATACCCATTGATGCGGCAACGAGCGGTACGTTGTCCACGATGGCGCTGACTAGCCCGAAAATAGTGACGATCATCGTTTGGCTACCCACGGATCTGTCTAGCCACTGTGCCAGCGCTGTTAGAATATGGCTATGTTCGAGTGTGGCGACAGCTAGCAGAATTCCGATGAAGAACACCAGTGACGACATGTCGATGCGCTGTAAGGCAGCTCCGAGCGTTAAATACTGTTTCTCTCCCTCTTCTTTGTGGCGGTGTATCAAATCACCAGCCAGCCACAGAATGCCCAGAGCGAACAGGATGCCCATGAACGGCGGCAGATGTGTCAAGGTCTTGAATATCGGCACCATGCACAGCAGCCCGATTCCGGTATAAAACATGAAGTTTTTCTCGAACGAGCTTGTTTGAGATTGTAAGTGGCTCTCTTCAGTTTTGACCGGGCTGATGACCAACTTTCCCCTGAACATATAGCTGACGACCAATAGCGGCACGATCATATTGATGAGTGAGGGGATGAAGACTCCTTTGATGATCGCAAGTGCGGTAATTTGTCCGCCGATCCACAGCATCGTGGTTGTGACATCGCCTATGGGCGACCAAGCTCCGCCAGCATTCGCTGCGATGATGATGATACCGGCGAAGAACAATCGGTCGTCCCTCTGCGCCAATAGTTTGCGACTCACCGCCATCATCACGATGGTTGTGGTCAAGTTGTCGAGAACCGCACTTAGAAAAAATGTGACGAAGCCGATCAGCCAAAGGAGCGTGGTCATTTGAGTGGTCTTGATCCTGTCGGTGATGACATCAAAACCATCGTGCGCATCCACGACCTCTACGATCGTCATAGCGCCCATCAGGAAGAAGGCGATCTGGGCGGTAGATGCGAGCGTCTCATTGAGCTGCTCGCCCACATGTCCTGTGTACATCGCGTATATCGTCCACAAAAGACCCGCTCCGATCAAAGCCGGAACGCTTTTATTGATTTTCAGCGGGTGCTCAAATGCGATTGCGGCATAAGCGACGACGAAGATAATGACTAACAATGTATCCATATCTTTTTTGGCTTTCTTAATTCTAAAGTTACAAGAGTGATTGGCCGATATTCTACCTTGAGTCAAACAACACTAATTACCTTGCGAAGTTTGTTTCTTTGTCAACGCCACCAGCGCACTATTTATTATCACCATTCTGATTTAGGCTACGACCACCAAGTGGTTGGCGAAGAAGCTGGATTTACTGGTTGAGGAATAAACTGGTGGCCTCTTCGCGATATTTGGTAACTTATTGATTATATTGAGTTATATGT
>JAUYFR010000200.1 GCA_030690855.1 Gallionellaceae bacterium | reverse complement strand
ATCACTTTTAACGCCATCAATAAAACTTTGGCTCGATTGAGGCGTGTCCGTAACTGTCAGTGTGGTGTCATTGGCGGGATTGTAAAAGCTATCCTTTGGACGAAGAGCTCCGACAACATCGAAACTCTTACCATTCCAAGTAGACCCTGGTGTCATATTGGCTATGGCAGGCCCAGTGCTAGTTTGCGAACCATAGAACAATGGATCGCCTGCCGCATCGTATCCAAAGAATATACCTACGTGCTGTCCGTTACCTGTTTTGGATCGGAACATGATGATGTCACCAACTTGAAGGTTGCCGTTCTGGGCAAGAGTGTTACTCTTTGAAATAAAATCAAAATTGGTATTGGCGTAATCGGATACAACGTCGCCGTTGAACAGCTTACTGGTGCCAAATTTTTGATCTGGCACCTGATATCCAGCATCCTTTAGAGAACGCCAGACCACATATGAACAATCCACCCCTTTAAATACTCCGTCCGTTGATTGACCTGTACCACCATACTGATATTCATAAATAGCGCTTGTATTTTTTACTTTTGACGGTTCGACATCTGCCTTGCTATTCGTACCCAATTGAAATTTGCTATAGCCTGCAACAAAAACATTTTGTCCCATGATTTTCTCCTCAATGACTAGCTTCAGATGTACTACAGATAGATGTGGCAGCATCCAGTTCGCTAATCGCTTTGCTAATTACTACGTTCAGTGTTTTTACTTCTTCTAGGAATTTTGCTCCTCCCCTACCCGCAGCAGCCTGGTTTTTATACATTTGAACCGCCCTTTTCATGCTTTTTTTTTGATAGTGATACTCATACGCTAGCTCTTTCTCGGATGAGGTTACATCTGTAATTTTTCCACGCGAACCAATTTCGACACGCAACTCATAGGATTGTCCAGATCGAGCCTTATCGATTGAGTGGATGCCTATCTTTGGGTAATCTCTAATATATGAACCAATTAACGTTGCTCGATAGATCAAATTAATTCCATCTGGCTTAGTTTTAATCTCTGTCAGATTTACTTCAGGGCAAGCCAGAAGTACTGAAACACCATGCTTGCCTACAGAACGATACGTAGTCCATCGTTCAGCCCATATCACTCCCCATTCTTCCCCTGACATAGCCATAAGCGGGCCAACGATTTTGCTCCACAGTTCATCGAATTCAGCGTCGTACTGGTCATCATTATTAAATCGCCGCCGAACAAATATATTCCCGACTTTTATGGCTCGCTTGATGTTTGTACTTTCCTTTTGATTTGCCTGCTGAATCATCTGTTGAACGCTTGGCGAAATTACAACGCTAACGTGGCTGTCATCCTTCCAGTACGAAAATGGCAAAGCATCTGCTTGCGCGGACAAAGGCAATCCAATCAGAATTGCCCATAAAAAATGGGCCGACTTCAAGCGCCCCCCCAAGGTGCAAGCCAAACCAATCAATACCAATAGATTTTTCATCCCAATGTCCCGGCCGCGCGGCCGCCGAACTATTTCTTCTAGTAATTGCTTCATTTTTTCGAGTCTCCTGTCAGTTTTTCCTGCTGCCGTCACTACGCTTTTCTACTTTCTCGTTCGCGCTGCCCGTTGCGCCATCATTTATCCATCCGTTTTACGCTTTGGGCGCGTTACTTCGCGGACATCACGCTTGCTGTCCATATACTTGCGGGGAGCTCTAAAGCCGCTAACCCAACCTAAGAAAAAATCAGCTAATACCTCAAGTTATATCCCGTCAGTAGTCCGTCCCACGCTTCAAACCACTGCTCTTGTTTAGGTGGTTTTGTGTATGGGTTTATTCCGCTCCATGCTTCGGCGGGTGTTCTGCCGTTCAAGTTTTGGTGTGGGCGGATTTGGTTGTACCAGTGGCGGAATACGTCGAGGTCGCAATTGAGTTGCGCGATATTTGAGACTTGCCATTGATCTAGATTTTCTTTAAGCGTGCCAAACAAACGTTCGATTCTGCCGTTCTGCCACAGGCAGCCAGGATCGGTGCGCTGGTGGCGAATGCCTAGTTTTTTGAGGCCGATGCGAAATTCTTTTGAGGTGAAGATGGCTTCGTTGTCGGTGCAGATGTCGGCGATGGTGCGGCATCCGAAGGTCAAAGGGGTCCAAGGTCAAAGGGGTCAGCATCACAATATTTTTTCGACGGGTGCATTCATCAAGTCACCCAAGCGTTGTACAGAGAGATTGGCCGCAAAGTTCATGGACGAACCTTAACCACCAATCAAACCCCGGTCAATATGCCAAACGGCCTAGATAGTTAGTGAAAGCGCTGACTTTTGAGGTGATTGTGAATGCTTCACGAGTTATACCAAATGCACTTCAACTCGCTTATTGGCTCTGCACTCTTGGTGCTCAAAGTGCTTCGTGCCAATTCAGCCACTGTAAGCCCTGCACACGAGAAAATTCGCGCACATTACGCGTTACCAGCGTGGACTGATAACGCAATGCCGTGGCGGCGATCAGCGTATCGTGCGCGCCGATGGACGTTCCTGCGGCCTCAAGTTCGGCGCGAATGCGTGCGGCGTGAAAGGCGCATTCGCTGTCAAACGGCAAAATCTGCATCGGTCGCAGCAAAGCAGCTAATGCAACCAGACGGGGATTGGCCGCCTCTGGCGGCAAACGCAAAAGACCGTAACGCAGCTCGTATTCCACAATAGCGGGAACACCAATATCGGCAGGGGAAAGGGCCTGCAGGCGTGGCACCACCTGTGGGTCGCCGCGAAAGTAGTAGCTAATGGTGTTGCTATCGAGAATCAACATGGTGGGTAATCAAAAACCAATGCGCGGCAAATCGGCTACTTGTGAGGCGGGGCTTTCTTCGCGCAGTGGAAAATCGGCAAAACGTCCCGCCAAATTTAGACAGTCTTGAGGCCACTCATGAGCAGCGTATTTGCGGATCATTTCTGCTACCCAGCGACTTTTCGATAGGCCATTGGCCTGCGCAGCCTGATCCACCAGCGCTTGCGTGGCATCGTCCAGATATAGCGTGATTTGTGACATGGCGAAACTCCTTACAATATGAGTTAAGCAAGTATATTTCCAATTATACTTGTAAGGCAAGTTCGTCAAACCGGATGTCGCTGCGTCAGTTTGTGCGCCTGAGTTGCGCACTCGCGGCTGATGTTTATATCCAGTGACTTTAGCCACGCTTCCGGAATTTTTTCTAATCCATACAACGCTCCTGCCAGCATGCCTGCGATGGCGCCGGTTGTGTCGGCGTCGCCGCCTCGGTTGACCACGTCAATCAAGCAACTGTGGAAATCATCGGTGTCGAAAAAACTTTGGAACACGGCTTGTAGTGTATCGACAATGAAGCCGCTAGGGTTGCCAATGGATTTAATGGCGCGAAACTTGAACTCAGGATGTTTTGCGACTAATGGATGAGCGTGTTGGTGTAGCAGGAAGTTTTTATCTTTACCGCGCAAGGCGTCTTGCACCATGAAGATTAAAGTTTCGCAGGCGGCATCAGATCGAGCGCAGTGGTGGGTGACATGCGCTTGGGCGCGAGAGGCAGCGCGGATTGCCTTTTCAGTTTGCCCCAACGTAGCGAGGGCGACAGGGAGTAAACGCATCGCCGCGCCGTTACCTGCATCGTGGTCGGAGTAGGGGGCTTCTGGGTTACCCGTTTTGCGAAATTGCAGCAAGTTGCGCCGCACGGTGTTGC
>JAUYFR010000131.1 GCA_030690855.1 Gallionellaceae bacterium | reverse complement strand
ACCCCCCCCCCCCCCCGCTTTCCGATGGCATTGCCGGATATTTCCTATATCGCCGCATTGACCTAAGAGACATTCTTTGTACCGTTGATTAACTGAAGCGGCGGAGAAAACATCATGTCTGAAATAAGCCAAGAAACAATGACCATGAGAGCCAATACGGATGCTTGGTTATGGATGTTGCCGCTAGCAAGCGGGGCTGCCGGCGTCATCGCGCTGTTCGTGGTGTCAAAATTTGATGCTTCCAGTGTGCTGTTCGCATTGGCGGTGGCGGTATTTGCTGCTTTATGCGCCTGGGGCAGCGCATATCGGCAGCGGATAGCGCTGCAAAAACTGGTTAATCAGGCAGTGGTTTTGGTCGGGCAGGCTGAACAGGCATTGCGCCAACAAAGTGAGGCTGGCGGCTTGGGGAAAATCTGCGATCAGGCGATGCCGATCTGGGCGAAGCAGATTGAAACGGCGCGTAGTCAAACCGAGGAAGGAATTACCGAAGTGACAGCGCGCTTTGCCGCCATCGTCGATCGGCTTTATGCCTCAGTGGCCGCCTCACAAAAAACCGCTGGTGAAGGCGAAGGGAATAGTGTGGTGTCGGTGCTGTCGAATAGTGAGGCCGACTTGGTTGCCGTCAATCGTTCAATGGACACCGCATTACAGGAGCGTGCGGCAATGGTGCAGGACGTGCGCGAATTAGTTGCCTATACCGTTGATTTGAAAAAAATGGCAGCCGATGTGGGAGAGATCGCTTCGCAAACCAATTTGCTGGCGCTCAATGCCGCGATTGAAGCTGCACGGGCGGGTGAGGCTGGACGCGGGTTTGCAGTGGTGGCAGACGAGGTGCGCAAACTCTCCACGATGTCCAGCGAAACCGGTAAAAAAATATATGAGAAGGTTAACGTCATCAACTTGGCGATCACCTCGGTGATTGCGGTCGCTGAAAAATTCAGCGCAGAAGATACGCGCTCAGTCGAGGAAGCCGAGAAAACCATACATCGAGTGCTGGACAACTTTAAAGAGGTTGCCAGCGGGCTGACCGAGTCAGCCGAAATGTTGCGTCACGAAAGCGAGGGCATTCGGGTGGAAATTTCAGGCTCTCTGGTTTATCTCCAATTTCAGGATAGGGTCAGTCAAATATTGGCTCAAGTGCGCGACAACCTCAATGGTCTGCATACTCACCTTAATGAGCACTCTGCCGATTTGGCTAGTGGAGGTTCGCAGTCAATCGACGCGGATGCATGGCTGAAGGAAATGACATTAGGTTACACCACCACCGAGCAGCGGCGTAATCACCAAGGTGGTCAGGCGGAAGCCGTTGATGCGAACGAGATCAGGTTTTTTTAGGAAATATCGTGACCAAGACCATCATGATTGTGGACGATTCAGCTTCGACGCGGCAGCTTGTCAATATTGTATTGAGCGGTGCGGGTTACGAGGTCATCGAGTGTAGTGAGGGGAAGGACGCGCTGAACAAATTGATAGGCCAAAAAGTGCACCTCATCATCAGTGACGTCAATATGCCCATCATGGATGGCATTACCTTTGTGAAAGCGGTCCGAAAGTTGCCTGAGCACAAGTTTGTCCCCATCGTGATGCTCTCGATGGGTTTAGTCAGATCTTCGCGCGAGCAAGCACGGGAAGCCGGTGTCAAGGCGTGGATAACAAAGCCGTTTGATAAACCGCAATTGCTGGATGCAGTTTCCCGCTTTGCCCTACCGTAATATTTTTTGTAAATGAACTTTACTTTTGTTGGAGAGAAAAAATGGCTAAAACTGTGATGATTGTGGACGACTCTGCCTCGCTGCGCCAAGTGGTAGGCATCGCATTGCGCGGTGCGGGTTACGAGGTGCTTGAAGGGTGCGACGGCAAAGATGCGCTATCCAAACTAACCGGGCAAAAAGTGCACCTCGTCATCAGCGACGTCAATATGCCCAATATGGATGGCATTACTTTCGTTAAGAACATGAAGCTGTTACCGGCCTACAAATTCACACCGGTGATCATGCTGACGACTGAAGCACAAGAGTCAAAGAAGTTGGAAGGTCAGGCGGCAGGAGCAAAAGCGTGGGTCGTTAAACCATTTCAGCCAACGCAAATGTTGGCTGCCGTTGCAAAATTAGTAATGCCGTGAGCGCAATATTTTTCGCAGTTACTCTAATAAATCAAGGAGATAATCATGACGATCAGCATAGCAACCAGTAACGGTGTATGCCATGCCCGTGTGACGGGTGAGATGACGATTTATCACGCGGCGGAGATGAAGGGCGAATTACTCCCCTGCTTTGATCAGTGCGCTGAGGTTGAAATCGACTTGTCTGAAGTCAGCGAAATTGATACTGCCGGTTTCCAATTGCTCGTTCTGGCAAAGCGCGTTGCGACCAGCGCCGGCAAAAAAATGCGCTTGGTTGCGCACAGCCCGGCAATACTTGAAGTGCTGGATCTGCTCGACATGACCTCCTATTTTGGCGATCCGGTCGTCATACCACGCGCACTGCATTAAGCGACTGAGCCAACCAAACTGAGTGAAAGTACGCGATATGTCGGAACTTGATCAGGCACTGCAAACCTTCTTCGTCGAGAGCCGCGAGTTGCTTGAGGCCATGGAGGAATCGTTACTTACCCTTGAGTCTGAACCGGATGACAAGGAGGCGATAGGTGCCATCTTCCGTGCGGCTCACACTATTAAGGGGTCGGGCGGACTGTTCGGGCTCAATGGCATTGTCGCTTTCACCCATGTGGTCGAGAACGTGCTGGATCGGGTGCGTAGCGACGAAATCCCCGTGAACGGGGATCTGATCGCCTTGCTCTTATCCTGCCGCGACCATATTGGCATGCTAGTTGAGCAAGTCGCCGCCGATGCTTCCGCTGAGCCAGACAATGAGACCTTGGCCACTGGGGTCATGCTACTTAATCAGCTTAAGTCTTATCAGACCGCCACCAAAGAAACCGCGCCTGCTGTGTCAAAAACTAATGTCAAAGCAGAATCGCAAGTGATGACGACGTTGCCCTCCGGCGGCAAGGTGGAAAGCGGCCATTGGCATATTTCGCTGCGTTTCGGCCGGGACGTTTTACGCAATGGCATGGATCCGCTGGCCTTTATCCGTTACCTCGACAATCTGGGCGAGATCGTCCACGTCGCCATGTTGCCGGACGCCATGCCGTTCCCTCCCGATATGGACCCGGAAAGCTGTTACCTTGGATTTGAAATCGATTTTCACGGCGACAATGTGGACAAGGCCACCATCGAAGGCGTTTTCGAATTCGTGCGTGAAGATTGCAGCATCCGCATCTTGCCTCCTCACAGCCGCATTGAGGAGTACATCCAATTTATTAATGATTTGCCCGAGAACAAGATTGCGCTTGGCGAGCTGCTAGTCAACTGCGGCTCACTGACTCGCAAGGAATTAGAAGAAGCGCTGCACTTGCAAGAAAAATTGCGTGTCGAATCAGATCAAGAAGCATCACCCATGCTGGGCGATATTCTGGTGAAACAGGGCGTGGTGCAGCCGGAGCTGATCGAGGCTGCGCTCGGAAAACAGAAAGTTGCCAAAGAAAATAAGGTGCAAGAAAGCAAGTTGATTCGTATTCAAGCCGAGAAGCTGGATCAACTGATTAATCTAGTGGGTGAAATGGTAATCGCCGGCGCGGCAACCAGCCTGCTGGCACAGCGCACGCGCGATCCTGCACTGACAGAATCGACCTCTACCTTGTCGCGGCTGGTTGAGGAAATTCGTGACAGCGCCCTGCAACTGCGCATGGTGCAGATCGGCGAAACCTTCAGTCGTTTCAACCGCGTGGTGCGTGACGTGAGCAAGGAAATCGGCAAAGAAATTGGACTATCCATCGGTGGTGCGGAAACCGAATTGGATAAATCGGTAGTGGAAAAAATCGGCGATCCGCTCATGCATTTGGTGCGTAACAGCATGGATCACGGTATCGAAAAAGCTGATGTTCGTGTGAAACGCGGCAAGCCGGCCAAAGGCACGGTGCATCTCAATGCTTATCACGAGTCCAGCAGTATTGTGGTGGAAGTGGGTGACGATGGTGGCGGATTGAATCGCGAAAGAATTTTAGCCAAAGCTTTGGAAAAAGGACTGATTACGGCCAACCAAGTGCTCTCTGATAAAGAAATTTATGGGTTGATTTTCGAGGCGGGATTTTCCACGGCCGAGGCGGTTACCAATTTATCTGGGCGCGGTGTGGGGATGGACGTGGTGCGGCGCAACATTGAAGCGCTGCGCGGCACGGTGGAAATCGACAGTCGCGAAGGTGTCGGCACGACGGTGAAAATTCGCCTGCCGCTGACACTGGCCATCATCGACGGCTTCCTGCTGGGAGTGGGCAGTGCATCCTACGTGGTGCCGCTCGACATGGTCATGGAGTGCATCGAGCTCACCGAGGCGGAGCGTCAACTGACCCGTGAAAATAATTACATCAATTTGCGTGGCACGGTGCTGCCGTTCATTCGCTTGCGAGAGCAATTTCGCGAAGATGGCAAAATCAGTCGGCGCGAAAACATCGTGGTGGTGCATTACGCCGGGCAAAAAGCCGGCTTGGTGGTGGATGAGCTGATGGGTGAATTCCAAACGGTCATTAAACCGCTGGGTAAGTTGTTTGAAAACCTGAAGGGGGTCAGTGGCTCGACCATCCTCGGCAGCGGTGAAGTGGCATTGATTTTGGATGTGCCGGCACTGATTCAGCGTGCGGTAAACGTGGAATCGCGCGCAGTTTTATAGACTGGGTGCAACCTGACACAATTTATTTAAGCAGTTTTTGAGTTGCGCTTTTACAGAAATACAAGGGAGTTATAAATGAGAACGAATATGCCAGTAACAAATGTGGAACGTGATTTCAGGGATGGCGAAACCATCGTCTCCAAAACCGATCTCAAGGGGCAGATCACCTACGTTAA
>JAUYFR010000128.1 GCA_030690855.1 Gallionellaceae bacterium | reverse complement strand
CGCACTGCGCCCTTAATTTGTTTATCCGCGCCCAAATCGAAAGTACGAATGGTCACCGGTAGGCCGCCCATGCCCTCGATCACCGTACGATAAGCTTCGAACTGCTCCTCTTCATCTGGCAAATTATCGCGATTCAAAAATAAAAATTCGCTACGAAATAAACCAATGCCTGTCGCACCGTTTTCTTTTGCCTCAGCAACGTCATGCGGCATTTCAATATTGGCGTGCAGTTCAATATGCGTACCATCTAGCGTGTTCGCACGCGCCGTCTTTAAGCGCTTAAGTTTTTGTCGCTCAATGTCTAGCTGGCTTTGACGTAATTTGTATTCGGCAAGAAGTTGCTTATCTGGATTGACCAGCACCACGCCATACTCACCATCCACAATGAGTAGATCGTTATTTTTAATCAGTTCTCGCGCATGGTGCAGACCCACCACACAAGGCGTATTGAGTCCGCGCGCAACAATTGCGGTGTGCGAAGTCGCACCACCTAGATCAGTCAAGATGGCAGAAAATTGATGCGGCTTTAATTGAATCAGGTCAGCCGGACTCACATCGTGAGCCACTAAAATTAGATTTGAATCGTGCCGAGGAGTAGGTGGCGTATGGCCGGGCTGCCCACTCATGGTTTTTAAAATACGCTCAACGACTTGCACCACATCCGTCTTACGTTCGCGCAAATAGGCGTCTTCAAATGCCTCAAATTGAGACACCAATGTATCCATCTGCGTCTTCAGCGCCCACTCCGCGTTGCACTGTTCACGGTTAATCATTTCGCGCGCAGCAGTGCTAATGTGTTCGTCATCCAAAATCATCAAATGCAAATCGAGGAAGGCATCAAACTCTGCTGCTGCTTGTAATGGACGGTGTTCCCGCAACCCTTTTAGCTCATTCCGCGTCGTTTCCAACGCTTCATTCAGACGCGCAACTTCTTCATGCACCAAATGTTTAGGCAACACATAGTGATTGACCTCCAGCACCGCATGCGACACTAAATGCGCATGACCAATCGCAATGCCTCTGGAGACGGGCAGCCCATGAAGCGCGAAACTCATTCGCCCTCTCCAAAGAAGTCGTTGATTAAAGCCAGTAAAGCTGTCATCGCCTCTTGCTCGCGCTCACCAATGGTTTCAATCGTTACTGTCGAACCTTTTGCGGCAGCGAGCATCATCACGCCCATAATGCTTTTTACATTGATGCGACGGTTATTGCGCGTCATCCATACTTCGCAAGGAAATTCAGAAGCCAACTGGGTTAGCTTGGCAGAGGCACGGGCGTGCAGCCCTAGCTTATTTATGATGAGTGCATCTTGTTGCATTGCTGTCCTTCGTCTCAGTATTCATCAAAACAATACAATCGCGTCCGCCATCTATGGCGCGCTGCGCCATTTCATCCAGCGTCTTCTCATGGCTACACACCACCACACGCAACAACATTGGCAGATTGACGCCTGCCACCCCTTGCACACGTCCCGGTTGAGATAATCGTTGCGCAATATTACTTGGCGTCGCTCCAAACACATCGCACAAGATCAACACACCTTTGCCTTTATCCATTTGTTCGACCAGTGCGCGACCTTCTTTTTCTTTTTCTTGCGGATCATCGCTGGCCAAAACAGAGAGCACTTTTAAATTTGCTGGCACGCTACCCATCACATGGCGCACACAATCCACCAAGCTATCGCCGAGACCATTATGGGTCACTAACAAAATACCGATCACTTAAATCACTCCGAATAAATGCGCCACGATCCCGCCCAAAAATAACAGCACCACTCAGCCATAGAGCAAAAACGCATGTAACACCCGCCCTAATAGCGCTTCCTTTTTCTGCTCTTCTTCGACGATCACCTGAATTTTTTTCAGCGCATGCCCACTTGCCGTGCGACGAATGTTTTCTTGTAGAGCATCATCTTGTTGCATGTTCATGGTTCAATCTTTCTGACCGTCGATTTATCGGTGAATTCTAGCCGCTTCTGTAAGTCGGCGGTGAGATGCACCACACCTTCACTATCAATCAACATTGCTTCGGATAACTTCATCTGCTGCGCGGCCACTCTCCAGCCCTGTGCGCCAGAAATAAACAGTGGCTTCGAAGCCGCATCCGACAACAGTCCAGCATGCTCACCTTTGGTCACTATGGTTACCGCTTGCACGCCCTGCACCGGATAACCGCTGCGCGGATCAATCACATGACAATAGCGTTTATCGCCAATTTCAAAGTAGCGCTGATAGTCGCCCGAAGTACCAATCGCCTCACCGTCACGCAACTCCATGGTAGCAACAGCGCCTGGCTTGCGCGGATGCTGAATGCCCACTCGCCAAGGGCGCGTACCGTGTGCGCCCAGTGCCAACACATTACCTCCAATATTGATTAACGCATTTTTGATTCCTTGTTGCTGCAAAATTGCCGCCGCTCGATCTAAGGCGTAGCCTTTGGCATAGCCACCCAGATCAATTTTTACCGCACGATTGCTACTGCTCACTAATCCCCCTCTCCCGTCAGCGGGAGAGGGGCTAGGGGAGAGGGTTTCACTCCGAACAAACCCCCTCTCCCCCGCCCCCTCTCCCCCAGGGGGCGAGGGGAGAAAATCCAAATCCGTCATCTGCGGGTTGGCCTTCACTAGCGCCGCAATACTCTTCTCATCGGGAAGCATCGCTTTAAACTCATCAGCTTGAAAGCCCCATAGTTGAATTAACCCACCGATAGCAGGATTAAACAATCCTTCAGACTGCACAGAAAGTCGCGTTGCGTCTTGCAACATCGCGGCGGTTTCTGCCGATACCGTCGCACTTTTTCCTTGCGCGAACGCAGCATTTAATTGGCTGATTTCAGAAGGCTTCCACGCATGCAATAAATCGTGCAATCGCTGAAACTCGTGCAGCACTTCGACAACAGCCGCTCTGGCATGAGGCTCTTCCACCCCTGAAATACTCACTTCAACCCGTGTGCCAAAAACATAAGCCTCTTCCTGATAGAAAGGCTCTTTACTACAAGCGGCGACTGTCAGAAAAACGAACAGCAGCAAGAAGAATCGCATCAAGCAGCCATCTCTTCCAGCTCCAACGAAGCCGCCAACATCGCCAAACGAGCCACCACACCGTAAGCGTAAAAACGGTTCGGCGTATCGTCTGGCTCACAACTCGGATTGGGTAAGGTGCAACACGCTTCGAAAGCCAGCGGCTCAAAACGCATACCTGGCGCATTCAAATTTTCATCAATCCCACGGTCGGTGTGCACGCGATAAAAACCGCCCACCACGTGACGGTCAATCATATACACCACGGGTTCCGCCACTGCGCCATTCAAATCCTCAAAGGTATAAACCCCTTCTTGCACCAACACATCAGAGACCTGCACACCCTCTTTCACTACGGACATTTTGTTGCGCTGTTTGCGATTTAGATCACGCACTTCGCTGGCATCTTTCACCGTCATGATGCCCATGCCGTAGGTTCCCGCATCGGCTTTCACAATTACAAATGGATCTTGCTTCACACCATACTCTGCGTATTTTTCGCGTATTTTTTGTAACACCCCATCCACTTTTGCCGCGAGGCAATCTTCACCCACACGCTCTTGAAAATTGATCTGATTGCATACATCAAAATAGGGGTCGATCAACCACGAATCGATGCCAATTAATTCTGCGAACTGCTGGCTCACGCGACTATAAGCGTCGAAGTGTTTTGACTTGCGCCTTGCGTGCCAACCCGCGCCATGCGGTGGCAACAGCGTTTGCTCTAAGTTTTTCAAAATGTCCGGTACGCCAGCAGAGAGATCGTTGTTCAACACAATCACACAGGGGTCAAAATCCGCCACGCCCAAACGGTTGCCTATACGCACCAGCGGCTCCAAAGTCAGTGAGTTACCGTTAGTCAGCGCTAGCGTGGTGGCCTGAGTAATTTCCGGCAGCAACGATCCCACTCTCACACGCATACCGGCTTGTTTGAGAATAGTCACGATCTGCGCCACGTTCTGCAAATAGAATTGGTTACGGGTGTGATTCTCTGGAATCAACAACACACCGCGCGCCTCTGGGCAAAACTTTTCTACCGCGCTCTGCATCGCTAACACGCATAGCGGCAAAAAGTCTGGATTGAGATTGTTGAAGCCGCCGGGAAATAAATTGGTATCGACTGGCGCCAATTTGAAGCCGCTATTACGCAAATCCACTGAGGAATAAAACGGCGGCGTGCGCTCCAACCATTGCGTGCGAAACCAATGCTCAATCGTCGGCTGAGCCGTGATGATGCGTTGCTCTAACTCAAGCAACGGGCCTTTTAGTGCGGTAGTGAGATGAGGAACCATAATACGTTTTGGGCTATCCGAATTTGTTCACAATCAATTCGGCAGTTTACTCCGTAGCTGATCACGATCAAACCACCATTTACCGTCCGCCAGTACATCCACCACCTGCCCTAAGCGCGGTAAAAACACCTGCGGATCGCGCAACTCTAATTTATCCAACCACTTATTCATGGCGTCTTGGTCTTGCACCTTGCTATGCCGCTTCGCCACCATCGCGATTAAATTATCCGCAAAGAAACTTAGGTTTTCATGTTGCTCATCGTCGGCACGCAGATCCACCACATAGCGCGCAACAATTGCCGCCAATGCCGCTCCGTCAGAATTATCTGGCGTTTCATCCACCACATGCACCAACATTGCCATGGTCAATTCTGGGTTAACTGGGAAGGTGACCGACAACCAAATGCCCATACCCAACGCCGCCAGTGCATCCACCAGCGAGGTTTGAAATAGCACGTTGCAAGCCTCAACCGCGTCTTGCCATGACTCCTGCTCTAGCGCGATATGGAACGCTTCGTAGGCAATGCTCCACGCTTCCATTTTGCGATCTAAAGCATTCAGGGTCTCTGCCACATCCAACTGCAAACGGACACGTTGCAACAAGGTTTTGCTGTCACTCTGTTTATCAACGGGTAGTGCTCGCAGCGCTTCTAGCTTTTCAAGCAGACTTTTTTCTAAGGCGCTGCGCACTTCTGCTGAAAGCCCTTCATTGGTTTGTTTAATCAATGGGGCAATATCAATAATTTTTTCGTTCATGGCGATGCTTGAAATGGGTTGCGGGGAGGCGGCATTCTAAACTAACGCTCAGTGGTAGAATGCGCGCCTTCGAAATTAAGGCTTCAACATGTTATCCACAGCAAATATCACCATGCAATTCGGCGCCAAGCCGCTGTTTGAAAACGTCTCCGTGAAATTCGGCGA
>JAUYFR010000126.1 GCA_030690855.1 Gallionellaceae bacterium | reverse complement strand
ACATAGTCTTGGAAGTCGGCACACACCAGAAATCGATCATTCCCAAGAAGGCTGTCAGTAAGTGGGCGGAACAGGTCGCCATCCCCGTGCGAGAAATGCCCTGAATTGATGAGATCGATGACGTTACGTAGATTTTCATTCTGCTGGTAAATTTCCCATGGTCGATAACCGTTCGCCCATATCTCATCGACTTGTTGCACGGTCTTGCCGAACAGGAAGAAATTATCTTTGCCCACCGCATCGCGAATCTCTACATTGGCTCCATCTAGGGTGCCAATGGTCAGTGCACCATTCATAGTGAGCTTCATGTTGCCAGTACCTGAAGCCTCTTTCCCTGCGGTCGAAATCTGTTCAGAAATATCCGCTGCAGGATAGATTCGCTGGCCGGTCTTGACGCTGAAATTTGGAATGAACACAACCTTCAATACATTTTTGACTTGCGGGTCGCGATTAATAACGTTGGCCACAGAATTAATAAGCTTGATGATCAATTTTGCCATGTGATAGCCAGGCGCAGCTTTGCCACCGAAGATAAAAGTACGCGGCGGGATATTCAGTGATGGATTTTGCTTAAGTCTCTGATAGAGGCTGATGATGTGAAGTACGTTCAGGTGCTGTCGCTTGTATTCGTGGATACGTTTTACGTGGATATCGAACAGTGAATCCGGATCTAGGCTAATGCCGCAACTATGATGAATTTGCGCAGCTAGTAGCACCTTCGCTTGCCGCTTGATCTCGCGCCAGCGATCCTGAAAATCGCTGTCATCAGCGTAAGGTTCTAGCTGACGAAGGCTTTCCAAATTGCGTAGCCAGTCGCCGCCGATGACCTCGTCAATGAGTGATGTCAGCGGTGGGTTGGCCAAGGCAATAAAACGCCGTGGCGTAACTCCATTGGTTTTGTTCTGGAATTTTTCCGGCCACATATCGAAAAAGTCCTTCAGTACGGTCTGTTTCAATAGATTGCTGTGAATTTCTGCAACACCGTTGATGGCCATGCTGCCGACACAGGCTAAGTTAGCCATACGTACACGGCGAACACCGTCGGCGCCCCCTTCATCAATCAAAGACATTCGCCCTAGTCGAGCATGATCATCAATGAAGCGGATGCGTACGTCATCCATAAAACGACTATTTATTTCGTAGATGATGTCGAGGTGGCGCGGAAGGTTGCGTTGGAATAATTCTATGGGCCAAGTTTCCAATGCTTCGGGCAGTAAAGTATGGTTGGTGTAAGCGAAACTTTTTTGGGTAAGCTCCCAAGCGCGATCCCATTCCATATGGTGCTCGTCGATAAGAAGTCGCATGAATTCTGCAATGGCAATTGCAGGATGGGTGTCGTTAAGTTGAACTACGAAGCTGTCTGGAAAATATTCGAGGCTACCTTTGCCATTCAAGGTCATGCGTATCATGTCTTGTAGAGAACAAGAAACAAAAAAATACTGCTGGCGCAGGCGCAGATCTTTGCCGGCTTCAGGTTCATCATTCGGGTAAAGCACTTTGCTAATGTTTTGGGCAACGATCATGTCATCGACCGCACCATAGAAGTCGCCAGTGTTGAATGCTTTCAAATTAAAGGATTCACTTGCCTCTGACTTCCACAAACGCAACAGATTTACGTTAAGCACACCGTAGCCGAGGATTGGCGTGTCGTAGGCGACGCCATGAATTGTGAACTCCGGTACCCAACGACTGCGTCGGAGTCCGTCGTTGTCACAGTAATGCTCGATGTTTCCACCTAGTTTCACTGGGAAGCGGAGTTGCCTTGGAAACTCCCAAGGATTGCCATTGCGAAGCCAATCATCCGCCGCCTCCACTTGCCAGCCATCCTTGATAGCCTGTTTAAAAATTCCATACTCATAGCGTATGCCGTAGCCAATAGCTGGAATTTCCAGTGTCGCTAATGAATCCATGTAGCAGGCCGCAAGACGACCGAGACCACCGTTGCCGAGCCCTGGTTCCTCTTCGGCCTCCAGAATGGTCTCTAGATCAAGGCCCAGCTCCTTCATGGCTTGAAGAACGTTGTCCCACAGCCCTAAATTACGCAAGTTGTTTCCTAGATGCGGGCCAAGCAGAAATTCGGCAGACATGTAAGCGACAGCCTTTCCGTCTTGGCGCTTGTAGTGTTCATCCGTCGCGATGAGGCGAGCTAGTAGTCGGTCGCGGACGGTATAAGCTAGCGCTGTGTAATGATCGAGAGTGGTAGCGTTGTCAAAGGTTTTGACGGTCACATAGAAAAGGTTGTCGACGAACGAGCGGCGAATGGCTTCTGCCGAGCGGGCGATACGAGTGTGGAGGGATCTTTCGGCAATATCGGACATGGCAATTCTGCAAAAGGCAAAATATGAAATTAATAGGGTCAAAATAACAACTGTTTCTTACAGTAATATTAAGTCGATCATGTTTTTCGCAAATACGGTACGTTTTGATTGTGCTTGGAAATTTAGCTCACTTCGCCATGCACAGCTTCATTGGTTTATCAAATAGCGCGCACAATGTACTTACTATAAATAAAGTTGCAACATGCTCTCTTTAGTATTTTAGGCTTCGGTAAATCAAGGGGCGGTAGGTCGGGTTTTAACCCGACCTGTTGGGCTGAAGGTCGGCCTGCAATGGGCCTTGAGCCTAATGGATAGTCTGGGTTTAAAAAAATCAAAGGCAAAGTAATAAATTGCTTATTCACAACTTGGGGAAGGGTATTTTCAAATGCGCCAATCTTTGACCAAAAAATATATTACTGAGCACATTATCCCTGAGTTAGAAAAACTACGAGACGCTGCCGCGGCTTTTGAGCATGAGTTTCAAGAGGAGGTCGTACAGATTCCAACTAGTTTTTTGTCAAGCGCCCAAAATTTATTGCATTACATGGCATTAAGACAAAGCGATATTCGCAATCTTCAAAAAGAGCTGGCAATGCTTGGCTTGAGTAGGTTGGGTCGTTCTGAGGCACATGTATTGAGCAGCCTTGATGCGGTCATAAAGGCGGCAAGCGCACTCGCGGGATCACATCAAGCCAAGCATTTATCTTCTGCTGTCGATATCAATACAGGTGGTATGTATCTTTCTGAACACGCATTGAAACTGCTAGGAGCGCCATTAGAAAAACATGGCACACGTATTATGGTGACAATGCCAAGCGAAGCCGCATACGACGGGAAAATAATTCACGATTTGCTCAAGTCCGGCATGAACGTCATGCGAATTAATTGCGCGCATGACACTCCTGTGGCTTGGATGAAGATGATCAATCATCTTCGAAAATTCGAGAAGCAGTTAGATCGGCCATGCAAGATTTATGCAGATTTGGCAGGGCCTAAATTGCGAACTGGAAACATAAGTGCAGCGGGGAGAATGATAGAAATTAAGGTAAAACGAGATTACTCCGGACGTGTCATTGAGCCAACTAAAGTATGGGTTACTCCAAGTGCCTATCAAGAAGAATCAGAAGTTGAAGTGTCCGCAACAATACCTGTGCCATTAAATTTGCTCGACTTGGCGCATACGCACGACTCGTTGCTGATAAACGATTCGCGAGGAGTCAAGCGAGCATTAACGTTAAATAAGAAATATGGAAAATCATGGCTCGCTCACGCAGAGCAGCATATTTACATTGAGGAGGGTGCTAACTGTAGCCTTTACCGTAAGAGCAAGCTTTTGATTGAGGGAACAGTGTCCCCGTTACCTGAGTATTTTCAGCCAATTTTGCTTCATATCGGCGATATATTAGAGCTCATTCCTAATTCTAAGGAAGGAGCTCCGGCACGCTTTAACAAACAGGGAGAGAAGCTGCTGCGTCGCGCAAGAATTCCTTGTTCGCTACCTGAGGTGTTTGAAGCGGCAAAGCCAGAGCAGCCCATCTGGTTTGATGATGGAAAAATTGGTGGTCGCATATTGTCGAACAATGGAAAGCGTATTGAGATTGAAATTACTCAAGCCTCACCCAAAGGGAGTAAATTGACATCGGGCAAAGGCATTAACCTTCCGCTGACTGATTTACATATTCCTGCTTTAACTGCTGAAGATATTGAAAACCTAAGTACTCTCGCACCCTATATTGATTTAATCGGATTGTCCTTTGTAAGGACGCCTCGGGATGTTCAATTGCTTCATCGTATTCTCGACGAGAAAAAAATAAATGATTTAGGCGTAGTAATTAAAATTGAAACAGTCCAAGCCTTTGAAAATCTTCCGATGATTCTATTAACAGCGCTTCGTCGTCCACCGGTAGGCATAATGGTCGCGCGTGGTGATTTGGCTGTGGAGATCGGCTTCGAGCGTTTAGCTGAAGTCCAAGAGGAAATTCTTTGGCTATGCGAGGCCGCACACATCCCCGTTATTTGGGCAACTCAAGTGTTGGAAAGTATGGCAAAAGATGGGATGCCTTCGCGGGCAGAAGTATCTGACGCTGCGTTATCAATTCGAGCCGAGTGTGTAATGCTCAATAAAGGGCCGTATATGGTTGAAACAATTCGCTTTCTAGCAGGTGTTCTGGAGCGAATGAGCGGACATCAAATTAAACGCAGTCCAACAATGCGTCGATTGTCTATTTCACATATTTCGCATTAAGCGCTCATGCAAACTTACCCATCTCATGGATAGAAAAAAATAGCGACTATCCAAAAAGCTTTTTTCGTTATCGAGTTTCAAAAGGTCTAAACCACCTGCTTTTGCTGGTGGTAGTTAAATTTAATTGATGAAGTGAGGCAATGGAGGTAAATCAAGTATCAGTAGCAATAAGTGACTGAAATAATCTCGTAAAGATTTCGTGCTAATTTGAAAAGCCTATCGTGGTCACTTTGATCCACTTGTGAACCGATCTCATCACTGGGCGATCTCATGAAGCTTCAAACGACCATTAATAGCGAAAAAGCAATTGTCTTCCGAGAGAAATGGGGGGCTATTGCTTTCTTAGTAATGATGGCGTTTTTTTGTTTTATTCCACCAGCTATTTTTTATCTGAAAATTACCTCATCACAAGCTGTCCTGCCCAACACTTTCATCGCGTTAATTTGTGCCGCTTTGTTACTTTTAGGGGGAGCTATTCTGATTCGGATTCCACAACGTGCGAAACAGTTTTTACAAGATGATGGCGCAATTGTGTTTATTGCAGACACGGCGGGAATAACGCTTAACACCATTCTTAGTAGAGATGCTAAGCATTTTTCATGGAGCTTGGTTTCTGAAATTATGCTTGCGGATAACTTCAAGGTTATTGATCACGAAAAAAACTCATTCAGTAGGCATTCACTGATTTTATTTTTACCACCAATGGCTATTGAGTCTTGGGGTTGGCTAGATAGACTGAAATTTGGACTTTCAAAATCTGGGCGGGGGCGCAACTATGTGGCTTGCAAATACCCAAATCAAAAAGGGCCTGAGATTAGATCATCTCTCATTCAATTCGCACCTATTTCGATGCGAATAAAGCACCATCAAAAGGTTATCTTTGACAGCAAAAGCTGTGTCGACATTTACTCTGAACAGGTCATTTAATTAAAGTTCGAATAAGTAAGGTGATGCGAGGAGAGCAGATGGAAAGTTCATTAGAAAATTCTTTTTTAAAAATCGCTGGATTTTGGTGTCGATATTCCTTGATCTGGTTAGTGAATTATCAAAGCTTAGGTATTCGGCAGAAAATATGAGCAAAATATGAAAATCGCTATTGCCGGAACCGGCTACGTTGGCCTCTCTAACGCAGTGTTATTAGCTCAGCACAACGAAGTGGTTGCCATCGACATCGTTCTTGAAAAAGTGGCGATGATTAACCGCAAGCAGTCACCTATCGAAGACGTCGAAATCGAAGAGTACCTAGCGCACAAGACACTCAATCTTAAAGCTACGCTGGATAAGGTCGAAGCCTATACGGGTGCTGAATACGTCATCATTGCTACGCCAACGGATTATGATCCTGAGACCAACTACTTCAACACTAAGTCCATCGAATCCGTCGTCAACGACGTAATGAGCATTAATCCCAAAGCGGTGATGATCATCAAATCCACTGTGCCAGTGGGCTATACCGCCAAACTGAAACAACAGACGGGATGTGACAACATCATCTTCTCGCCTGAATTTTTGCGCGAAGGCAAAGCCCTGTTTGACAACTTGTACCCTTCACGGATTGTGGTTGGCGAGCGTTCTGCTCGAGCAGAAACATTCGCCAGACTATTGATTCAAGGTGCTGTCAAAATCAAAATCTCCACCCTGTTTACCGACAGCACCGAGGCCGAAGCCATCAAACTTTTTGCTAACACCTACCTCGCTATGCGCGTGGCTTACTTTAACGAGCTTGATACTTATGCCGCCACACATGGCTTGGATAGCAAACAGGTCATTGATGGCGTGTGCCTTGATCCGCGCATTGGCGACCATTACAACAACCCTTCGTTTGGCTATGGCGGCTACTGCTTGCCTAAAGACACCAAGCAATTGCTGGCCAATTACAACGACGTGCCGCAAAACATCATGCAAGCCATTGTCGATAGCAACACCACTCGTAAAGACTTCATCGCTTTTGACATCATCAAAAAACTCAAACGACAGCTCCCTCTGGGAGAGGGCGGGGGGGAGGGTAATTTTGAAGCCACCTCTTCTGTAGGTCTGGCTTCAGCCCAACAAGAAAGCGCCGGACTTAGGCCCGACCTACAAAATCGTCAACCCATTGTTGGCATTCACCGTCTCATCATGAAGGCAGGTTCAGATAACTTTAGAGCCTCCAGCATCCAAGGCATCATGAAGCGCATCAAAGCCAAAGGCATCGAAGTTATCGTGTATGAACCCGTGCTGAATGAGACCTCTTTTTACAATTCACGTGTGGTGAACGACCTAGCCCAATTCAAAAAAGAAGCCGATGTCATCGTGGCCAACCGCATGACCGACGACATCAAAGATGTGGCCGATAAGGTGTATAGCCGTGATTTGTTTGGAAAAGACTAAGCGCATTCATGATGATTCAAAAACTAAAAAAATCTTTCCCGTTTTTATATGCTTATGAAATGCGTTTTAGGGGGGCATCTAAGTTCTTTGTAATTGTGGTTATCTCTACCCTACTTTGTGCATGTACTCCGCGCTATTTGATCGTTCAAGGCGTCGCCAACGAACTTGCCAGTCAAGACCAAGCGACAGAAGAGGATTTGGAGCTGGTGCGTGAATCTAGCGCGTTTTATCTTAAATTTTCTGAATCAGTGTTACTCAAGACATCGGGTAATCTCAAACTAGCAGAAGCAGTCGCTGCTGGATTTACTCAGTATGCTTATGCTTTTGTTTCTTTCGAGGCGGAACGAATCGAAGCAAAGGATGTTAAGGCTTCACATAAATTACGCGGCCGCGCGGCCCGTCTCTATCTACGCGCGCATCGCCACGCAATGACCGCATTGGAGCAGCATCAGCCGGGTTTTCTAAAAGCGCTGTCCAGCTCGAATTCTGCAAACTGGCCACGCTTGGATAATAGTGAGGTAGGTGTGGCGTATTGGGCTGCGGCATCGTGGGGCGGATATATATCACTGTCAAAAGATGACCCAGATGCTGTGGCTGATCTGCCTTTGGCAATCAGACTGGCTAGGTTGGCGTGGGAGAAAATGCCCTATTACGGCGATGGGGCGTTAGCTAGTCTGATGGGCAACTTCGAGATGGCTCGACCTGGTGGCTCCAATCAGCAGGCGGTCGCTTTTTTTGACCAGGCGATAGCTAGCAGTGCCGGTAAGAATGCCGGTGTCTTTGTTGCCAAGGCCGAAAGTATTGCATTGCCCGCAGGTGATCGTGTGGCATTTGAGGCACTACTACTTCAGGCATTAGCTGTTAGCAAGGAGCGGAAAAATTTGCCGAACGAGGTTATGCGTGAACGGGCACTATGGTTGCTAGAAACTGCAGACAATCTTTTTTAGTTGAAATACTGAACATCATCACGAAAGAGCCACATGAATAAATATATTTTTAGTATCTTATTGATTTTAATGAGTTTTATTATATCTGGTGCCACGTGGGCAGCAGAAAAACAATTGCGTATAGGCACACTGGCACCAAAAAACTCGCTGTACCATCGGCAACTGATGGAGTTGGGGGAAGTTTGGCGCGCGGCTGAAGGTGGCGAGGCAAAGTTCCGAGTTTTCCCTGATGGCAGCCAAGGGGGGGAGGCTGAATTGGCGCGCCGTATGCGTATTGGGCAGTTGCAGGGCGCACTACTATCAGTGGTGGGTTTGCGGGAGATAGAGCCTTCCATCGCAGCTCTGCAGAATATGCCACTGCTCTTCAAGAGTTGGGATGAAGTGGATTATGTGCGAGAGAAGATGCGCCCAGAAATGGAAAAAAAGTTTCTGGACAAAGGTTTTGTCGTGCTTGCTTGGGGCGATGCTGGTTGGGTGCGATTTTTCTCGAAGGATGCCGCTGTGCGTCCTGATGATTACAAAAAAATGAAGTTTTTCGCATGGGGCTCAGAGGTTGAGCAGCAGTCCATTATGAAGAGCCTTGGCTTTACGCCTGTGCCATTGGAAACCAGCGATATTTTGCCTGCTATCCAAACTGGCATGATCAATGTAGTGCCCTCCACGCCGTATTTCGCGCTGGCGAGTCAGATTTACAACACCGCTCCCAATATGCTTGATATTAACTGGGCGCCCATTGTTGGGGCGCTCGTTGTTACAAAACAGGCTTGGGATAACATGACGCCTGCAGTTCAGAGTGCTGTTCGTCAGGCTAGCGACAAGGTCAGCGTTCAAATAAGAGCAAAGGCCAGACAAGAAGTTGATGAAGCCGTTGATGCGATGAAAAAACGCGGCCTAATTGTCAATCATCCTTCACCCGAGCAAATGCGTGAATGGGACGAGCTCGCCAGCAAGCTCTACCCACGTATCCGTGGCACGATGGTGCCAGCCGAAACCTTCGACGAAGTAATGAAGCATCTGAAAAACTATCGCGCTGGCAAGGGAAAATAACGGTGACCTCCGCTTTCCTTTCTCGGCTACGCAGTTTCTGGCGATTTGACGAGGTGCTGTCGTCAGCCGCGTTGATGCTGATGATGCTTATCCCACTCATTGAAATTATGTTGCGCCCGCTATTGGGAAAGGGAATCGATAATGCCCCTGTTCTCGTCCAGCATCTAGGACTGGTGATGGCCATGTTTGGTGCCGTAGCGGCGGAGCGCAATGGGCACCTGACTTCGCTTGGCAGTAGCTTGGATAATGTGGGAAAAGGCGTCTTCCATAAAGCGGTTCAAATATTTGCCAAGGGCAGTGCTTCACTGATATGCGGCATTCTTGCATTGGCAAGCTGGCGTTTTGTTGCCAGTGAAATGGAAGCGCCAAATGAACTTGCCTACGGCATATCGGCATGGTGGATACAAGCGATGATGCCAATGGGGTTTCTGTTGCTGGGTGCGAAACTCGGCGCACGTAGCTTCTCAGCAATGCCGCTTAAAATGCTGTTTGGAATTTTACTGCCTGTCTGCGGATTTCTGCTCGCAGATAAGTTAGATGGCAATGACTTACTATTTTGGCCGGCGGTACTCTGGCTTTTTGCGGTGCTTTTTGCTGGCGCCCCAATTTTTGCGGTTTTAGGTGGCTTCGCTTTGGCCTTGTTCTGGCAGGATGGACTACCTTTGGCTTCGGTTTCACTCTCCCATTATCAGATTACAGTTAACCCATCGCTACCCGCTCTGCCGCTTTTTACGCTAGCAGGGCTGATCTTTGCGCGCACAGGCGCAGCACAAAGACTGGGTGCAGTATTTACGGCAATATTCGGCGGAGGCGTCACTGGTACGGTCATTGCCGCAGCAATACTGTGTTCTTTCTTTACTGCCTTTACGGGTGGTAGCGGTGTAACCATTCTTGCCCTTGGCGGCCTTTTGTTACCACTGTTGCGCAATGCTGGATTCCCAGAACAAAGAGGCATCAGCTTAGTGACGAGCGCCAGCGCGTTGGGTGTACTCCTTGCGCCTTCTGTGCCATTAATTATGTACGCCATCATCGCGCGTGTTCCGATTAATAGTATGTTTCTCGCAGGTCTCATTCCTGCCTTTGTAATGGTCGCTTTTTTGTTATTTTTTGGTGGCTACTTGAAGCGTGGCGGAATCGAATCGACAAAAAATATACAGCTAGAGCAGTTTGACGCACATAAAGTCAAGTCTGCGATCTGGGATGCTAAATGGGAAATTCTTGCGCCGTTCGTTGCTATCGGCTCGCTGGTCAGTGGATTGGCAACCCCTACTGAGAGCGCCGCACTAACCGCTGCTTATGCCATTCTGACGCAAACTTTCGCCCACAGGGAGTTGAGTTTGAAGGTGCTTGGAGGAAGTCTTTCTGACTGTGCGCAAATAATCGGCGGTGTCATGTTGATACTCGGCATGGCACTAGGGCTGACCAATTTTTTGGTCGATGCAGGCATTCCAGATGCTGCGATTGAGTGGGTGCAAAGCGTCATTCCAAATAAATTTGTTTTTCTGTTAGTGCTTAATATATTTTTATTTGCAGCGGGCGCCTTGATGGAAATTTACGCGGCCATCGTTGTTCTGGTTCCGCTTTTGCTCCCTGTAGCGCTTAGTTACGGCATCGATCCAATTCACTTTGGTATTATTTTCCTTGCTAGCATGGAAATGGGCTTTCTATGCCCGCCCGCAGGAATGAATATCTATTTCGCTTCGGCCATGTTTGGCAAACCAATTCGTTATGTTGCGATTTCGGTACTACCTGCTTTATTAGCAATTTTTCTGGGCACATTGGCAATTTCTTGGCTGCCAATTGTCGCCACCGGCCTTCCGGATTTTATTGCAGGAAAATCGCTTTGGTAAGCGTTGCAAATCAGCCTGTTCAGAGCCTTGCTGACAACATAAATATTTCGCCAAATTAAACCTGTCATCGAGTTATCTATGCCGCGAAACTTTTACCTCTTACTGCTCGTTCAATTTGTTTCCACACTTGCAGACAATGCATTTCTAATAATTGCTATTGCCCGAGTTATTGAATTGGCCGCAGCGGACTGGATTGTTCCTGCACTCAAGCTGTCTTTTATAATGTTTTATGTGTTACTAGCACCTTTTGTCGGCCCACTCTCTGATGCAATTCCTAAAGGGAAGGTCATGCTGATAGCAAACTTTCTCAAGTTATGCGCAGTAGGTCTTATGTTGTTTGGGGTTGACCCCATTGTTGCGATAGGGCTTGCCGGGCTTGGTGCGGCAATATATGCGCCAGCAAAGTACGGTCTCATTACCGAGTTGATACCCGCGAAAAATCTGGTCAAAGCCAATGGCTTTTTCGAGAGCACGACAGTGTGCGCCGTCATTTTAGGGACGGCCTTGGGAGGATTACTGGTTAGCCCACTAATGAACCAATTCAGCATAGATGTAGGGGTCTGGCATCCAAACAATGTGGTAACCAATCTAACGGTTGGTATGTTGGGACTGGTGATTCTAAACGGCCTTGCGACCCTGTTAAGTTTTAGCATTGCTGACAGTGGTGTGCGATATGCCAGTCATTCCATTCACCCAATTTTATTGGGCAAGCGTTTTTTCAGCGAAAATTCTATTCTGTGGAAGGATCCGCAGGGTGGATTGTCTATGCTGGTGACAACATTGCTTTGGGGTGTGGGGGCAACACTGCAATTGATCGTGTTACGTTGGGGCACTGAATCACTGGGGTTGCCACTGGATCAATCAGCTTACTTGCAAGGCATAACTGCGGTGGGTGTTGTCGCCGGGGCAATGTTGGCAAGTCGCTTTGTCTCCCTCTCAAATGCGGTGACATTACTACCGCTGGGAATAGTGCTGGGGCTATTGATACCCGCCATGTTGATCGTGGACTCAGTGTTATGGGCGTGTCTTCTACTGATCACAGTAGGCGCTGTCGCCGGATACTTTATCGTTCCGATGAACGCACTTCTGCAGCATCGTGGCTGCAGCTTGCTAACTGCGGGACGTTCTATTGCAGTGCAGGGGTTTAACGAAAACGCTGGAATGCTGCTGATGCTAACAGTCTATGCTGCGGGGACCGCAACTCAAATATCACTCACAACATTGATATGGTGTTTTGCAATAATGATTACGCTTGGCATGGCAGCAATTTTTTTACTACAGAAATTCCCTCGGCCATCAGATTGGGTAACTGAAAACAGCTGAAATGGCGATTAGCAATAAGTGAAATTCCGCGATCAAATTTCCTTCATTAATCTGTAATGTACAGCCGCTAAACTTGCCAGCATGATAAAACATGATGACAAACTTATAGAGCCGAATATTGCGCAAACCTCGAATCTCAGAGTTGCGATCGTTACCGAAACATTTCCGCCAGAGGTAAATGGCGTTGCCATGACGCTAGGACGAATCGTCAATGGTTTGGTACAGCGAGGGTACACAGTGCAATTGGTTCGCCCAAGGCAGGCTAGTGATAATGGTGTTTCAACGCTTGAGGGCGTGGAAGAGGTGCTAACCAAAGGAATACAGATACCCACTTATCAAGACCTGCGCTTAGGTTTGCCTAAGCAGCGTCGGCTAATCAAGCTTTGGACGAAGAACCGCCCAGATATTGTACATGTGGCTACTGAAGGGCCATTGGGATGGTCTGCAGTGGCCGCTGCACGCAAGCTTAAATTGCCGGTCACAAGTTCTTTTCACACTAATTTTCATAGTTACTCGCAACACTACGGTATTGGTTTGCTCCAAACCATTATTGATAACTATTTGCGCAAGCTGCATAACCTTACCGATGCGACGATGGTTCCAACTAAGGCAATGTTGCAGGAGCTACAGGGGCGTGGCTACCAGAATGTAACCAAATTATCTCGTGGTGTATCTACCGAACTTTTTTCACCTGAGAAAAGATCGCAAGCGCTTCGTGAAACTTGGGGAGCGAGTCCTGACGATGTCGTTGTTTTGCTTGTCGGTCGGCTAGCAAAGGAAAAAAATATTAACTTGGTCCTTACCTCGTTTCAGGCAATCAAGTTACAACTGCCGAGCGCGAAAATTGTATTTGTAGGAGATGGCCCTCTGCGCGATCAATTGGAAAAATCCTGCCCCGATGCCATATTTGCTGGCATTCGCAAGAATGAGGAGTTGGCAACCCATTATGCTTCCGGCGATTTATTTCTGTTTTCAAGCCTTACGGAAACATTTGGAAACGTGGTTCCAGAAGCGCTTGCAAGCGGGCTTGCAGTCGTGTCGTATGATAACGCTGCGGCCAAAGAGCTAATCACAACAGGACAGAATGGTGTGTTGGTGACAGCAGGAGATGAGTTGGAATTTGTTAACGCTTCTGTGGACCTTGCAACTAACATGCAGAAGCAACTGGCAGTTAGGCAGGCTGCGGCACCAAGTGTGGCGCATCTATGCTGGGACGCCGTTCACAATAGTTTTGCGGAAATCTTAATTCGTGCGTTGGATAATCACCAAAGGAAGCTATCGCCGGCAAACGATAACCCAAGCTCCTTTGTGGTTAACCATGCCAGCGCATGAGTGCTTGACCCATACGAACTTCAGAGCCTTGGCGCAAATTGTTGCACAAAGCAAACCCCTTGCCGGCAAGAATAATGATGGTCGAGCCATGTTGAAACCAGCCGATTTCTTGCCCTTTAGTAAAAGAAGCTTCGCATGAAAATGTTTTTTGGCCTGAGTATTTTAAGTGAAACAAAACATCGAGAAAATGCAAGCGAATGCTGGCAACCAGAATTGCCGCAACCGGTACAAGTGCGACACGTTGTTTAGCACACGACCCCTCGCCTTCAAGTCGCGTGCGTATGAAAGCCCGTTCGTTCTTGCAGAACAATTTTTCAATCCGTCGCAAAGCAATCGGATTGACATTCCAAGTGTCGCCGGAAAAGTATCTAACTTTTTCCACGGTACAGTCGTAAGGCGCATGAAACCGGTGATACATGCTGGAGGTCAAACGCAAAGTCACAAAGTAGCCCCCTTTCCAGTCGTCAATACTTTCTTCCTTGCCCAGCAAATCTTCCAGCGAGTAGGGAAAGCCTTTGGCTTGAAAAGCAAGCGTTCCTTCAATATTTCCACTCGCGCCAACTATCGCATCAACTGGGCTTGCCATCACATCAGGATCCAAATCAATCGGACGAGCACCCTCTTTGAGCTCGCGGGTAAAGCAATCATGCATACTTTTAAAATCTTGCTTTTTGGACTCAGTCAAATCAAGGCTCGAAAAGAATTTCCATGTGGTTATGGAGAAATCTCGTATCCAAGGGTGTTCGATTTTGCTAAACCACCCCATGAATTGGGTGAGCAATCGTCGCGGGAGTCGATTGGTCAAAAGAAAATTAATATCTTCTTGGTTCAGAATTTTTTGAATCTGTTGGCGAAGGTTCATCTTGTTAAATCTCGTGTCACTTTTTTCATTTAAGGCGTATCCAAAATGAATGAAACTATAAATGTAAATTCGTTGGTTCTATATAGCGCCGGGGGGTTAGTGCTACTCTCTGGTCTGCGTCGAGTCAAAAATCGCGTAGAGCTGTCACTTGCAAAACATCGTTCTTTAGCGGGCCATCCGCGTAATGCCAGACGATTGGCATCCTTTCTACCCAGCTATCGTTATGACGTAGCGCAGGCATTAGGAATTGATGGTGCTCCTGAAAATATCGTGTTGAGCCGCAAAATCGCCTTTGATAACTTGCTGGCAAAGTACCAAACTCTTTATCCATTGAGCTTGCAAGAAACTGCTAATGTTGTCAATGCAATTTCTGATTTGCAATTTACCAGTGCTTACAGAATACCGTTTCAGTTCAGCGATCTCGCAAAGCAAGGGTTAAAAATTGGCTCGTTCGTTCAATCTACATCGGGGGTAACGATGACAGATCTGGACGGCAATCAATTCTATGACCTCACAGGCTCCTATGGCGTAAACCTATTTG
Source organism: Gallionellaceae bacterium (assembly GCA_030690855.1). Classification (GTDB taxonomy): domain Bacteria; phylum Pseudomonadota; class Gammaproteobacteria; order Burkholderiales; family Gallionellaceae; genus PALSA-1006. Next base: position 3,133 of record JAUYFR010000126.1, on the reverse strand, counting down.
GCAATGATTTCTACAAAAATTGCATTGATCAAGGGGCAAATATGGTTCGGCAACTCGGGCCAGTTTTGGGTTCCTATCATCCTGTGGTTGCCGATAATGTTAATCGGCTAAAAAGCATTTCCGGTATGGACGAAGTGTCATTTCACATGTCTGGTACGGAAGCTGTCATGCAAGCCGTGCGCTTGGCACGTTACCATAGCGGTCGTAACAAGATAGTTAGGTTTTGTGGCTCTTATCACGGTTGGTGGGGCGATGTACAACCAGGCATCGGCAATCCAGTCACCGAAAAAGACACTTTTACACTTTCAGAAATGAGCGCTGCTACCTTGCGGGTTTTACGAAACCGAGTTGATATTGCTTGCGTCTTGGTTAATCCATTGCAGGCGCTGCATCCCAATGTGCCCGCCCCAAGTGATTCATCGTTGCTAGATAGCTCGCGAAAGGCCGCGTTCTCCAAAGATGCATATATCACGTGGCTTCAAGAGCTTCGTCAGGTTTGTGACTCGAAGGGCATTGCACTGATTTTTGATGAAGTTTTTGTAGGTTTTCGTCTGGCGCCTGGCGGTGCGCAGGAATATTTTGGTGTGCATGCCGATATGGTGACCTATGGAAAAACGCTGGGAGGGGGGCTGCCTGTAGGTGTGTTGTGCGGTAAAGCATCTTGGATGAAGCGATTTAGAGATGATGCACCGGGCGATATATGCTTTGCGCGAGGGACTTTCAATTCGCACCCCTACGTCATGGGAGCAATGAACGTTTTCTTGAGGAGCTTGGAGACTCCCGAGATTCAGAAATACTACATTGATCTAGACGAAACTTGGGACACGCGGGCACGAACACTCAACAAACAATTGACCGAGGCCAATATTCCTGTGCAGGTTGCCAACCTTTCCTCAATCTGGACAGTTGTCTACACCCAGCCAGCTTGTTACAACTGGCTTTTTCAGCATTATCTGCGCATCGAGGGTATTGCACTAAGTTGGGTGGGCACAGGCCGAATAATTTTCAGCCTGAATTACACACAATCTGACTTTGATAGGGTTTCACACAGCTTTATACGAGCCGCTGAAAATATGCAGCGCGACGGATGGTGGTGGGGGAATTCATTGTTGACCAATAAGTCGATCAAACGCCGCATTTTAAGAGAGCTGCTGATAGCAAAAATAAAGCCCACAAGTTGAAATTTGCAGGCTTTACTTTTCTTATTTAAATCCACTCAAGCTGGCTTTTTATCGAGCGTGATTTTTTCGACTAACTCACCGCGCAATAAAGCAAGCGGCGCATCATAGTACTGCTTGATGTCGTGGAAGGGGTCTGTCAGAATTTTTGTCATCCAGACGAGGCCAGTGAATACATCTTTTAAGAAGAAAAGGTGAATTGTTCTAAATAGTAAGCCACTGACGCCGATAGTTAGCCAAATCAAACCGGTTTGGTGTACGAAAGTTTCCAAGGAGGTGAAGGGCTCAAAAAGACCCATCATGCTCGGGTTAACATATAACAGTAGCGGGGAGAGCACCCAAATGGAAATAATGGCAATCTTGCGATTGAGGTTGAACCCCACCTTGATTTTTTCCTTGTATTCATTTGTCACTTGATTGACTTCATCGTATCCCAGTGGCTCAAAGAAAAAATGGCCTGACTGCCTAGTTCCCATAGAGATCAATACGCCAATTAATCCTGCTAACGCAGGGTCGATGAAAAGCATGGCATAGGCAACAAGAAAACTCACAGCACTAATCAAATGGAGTGTTTGATTGATACGGCTCTGATGGTAATAGCGATGGTCATCCCAGCGCTGGATGGTGAGTTGTTTTAAAAATTCAGACACAATAATTTCCTTATTCGCATTAATGGAGCTTGTATATATATAGGTAATTTATTGCCATTTCGTGACATGAATATTTCAAGGAGGTTGCTTTACCGTGATTCAGAGTTTGCCCACCGAAAGCTTTAAAACGACCTTGGTATTACTTCCGGGACTGGATGGAACTGAGATTTTTTTCGGCCCACTACTTCGTCATCTTCCTTCTTGGATTGATCCTCTTGTTATTCAGTATCCAACTTCTGGTAAGAACGATTACAAAGACCTGTTGCCAATCGTATTGAGTAAGGTGGCGGGCCTAGATTGTTTCTTCATTCTCGGGTGGTCATTCGGAGGGCCGCTTGCACTCATGGTTTCCTCCATGTGTCCTTCCAAAGTGTCCGGGGTGATACTCTGCGGGTCATTTGTTACCCCCCCTCGTCCAGCGCTCGTTCCATTTCGTTTTGCGGTGTCAGCGCCAATAATTGCAACTATCCGAGCACTAAGAAGAGTACGTCTACTTGTGCCGGGTTATGCGACAAATGAATTTCGTCGCGCCAAGGCCGTTACATGGAAAAGAGTGAATTCCAGCGTTCTTGCCGCTCGCTCAAGGGCGGCGCTGAGTGTAGATGTGCGCCCTCAGCTTCAAGAGTGTCGTGTGCGATTAATGTACCTTGCCTCTTCGCAAGATGAGACCGTACCGAGAGCTAGTCTTGACGAAATACTTGCGTTAGCACCGCAGACGCAAGCCATAGAAATTGAAGGGCCACACTTGGCCCTCTTCACTAATCCCATTCAATCGGCCGCCTACCTAGTAAATTTCATACGTTCATAGTTAAGAAATTTGAAAGCTCTCTTTTTTTCAACAAATTGCAATGTTAATGTTGACTCGAAACATAAATCGGGTAAAGTTGCAACATGAAAAATATAGTGTTGTTTTGATTGAAAAACACTAGATGTAGTAGTTAACGAAAAAAGGAAAGCGCTTGCGCAAGCTCAAACTGAGGTTAGTTTCTTGATGTCGATGAATTCGACGTCGCTATTGCAGTTCATTACCGACTTTTTGCTTCGGTACGTTTCATCCTCTGCTCTTCCCGTGTTTTTACCTTCCCAAAAATTATCAGTTCTAGTGTCTCTGCGCGAAAGCAGAGCGAAGGCGCATGCGCCATCCATAAATTTTTTATCGAATTTTCCTGGCCATGTTTTCTTGGGTCGGCGAAAAAGTCAGTGCATACCTAGTATGCGGTGACTTAAAGTCTTTAATTGGCTGCTAAGCAGCTAAGTAAAGGGGCAGTCGTTGTTTTGATGTTATTTGAGAAACTTTCACAATTA
>JAUYFR010000122.1 GCA_030690855.1 Gallionellaceae bacterium | reverse complement strand
TGGCTCAATCACGACATTATCGCGAAACAGTTAAATTTGACGCATCAGTAAAAATGCGACGAAAATATAAAATACCCAATATAATCAATATGTTGGGTATTTTTTCGTCATGAGAATGGGGCTGGTTTTAGTCTTTGAAGCGTTTAATCATGATGCGGCGCAACAAATTGTCTTTCACGATAAGCTGATGATACAGGGCCGCAGCAACGTGGAAGATGACTAGGAGTAGCACGATGGCAATGAATAACTCGTGGAACTCTTTTGCTTCTACCTTGTGAAAGTCAGGGATTAAATTCGGATCGCCTGCCTTCAATGCGGCAATCACTCCCGATGTTGCGACTGTAGCAACACCAGAAGCCACGACTGCAATCACTGAAACATTCATCAGTACATGGGTGGCTGCCGCTAATTTATTTAGCAATGGATTGGCATTGGCTGGCGTCGGTTCACCATCTTTTTTCCTGAAATAGATCCGCAATAAAGTAAGCAAAAGCACCAAATCACCAATGATAAAGTGCATTGGATACATGGAAAGTTTTTGCGCTAAGTCTTTGCTCTCATCCAACTCGTGGCCGAGGAAAAATGCAGCGATAAAAAGCACAAAAATAAGCCAATGGATAACAGCAGTACGCTGACTATATTGTTTCATGGTAGTTCCTAAAAATGATTAATTTCGGCGGTGCGCATTGTAGCGTAATCATGTGCAATTAAATTGCCAAGATAAAGCCCCTTCCCCGGCAGCCTTACCGCTAGCGAAGCAAGCGCTCAGTAAGTAGCCACCCGTAGGGGCCTCCCAATCCAGCATTTCACCTGCGCAAAATACGCCGGGTAGTTTGCGGAGCATTAGATGCTCATTCATCGCCTCAAATTTTATGCCCCCAGCGCTACTGATCGCTTCGCTTAATGGTCTGGAGGAGGTGAGGGTAAGTGGCAATGCTTTAATCGACGCAGCGAGCAAGGTGGGGTTGGCAAAGCCTTCCACGCCAAGCACCTCACGCAGTAAATTTGTTTTGGCACCTCGCAATTTCAAACGACTTTGTAAATGGCTAGATACTGAGCGAGATCCACGTGGGTGAAACACCTCACCACGTACTCGTTGCTCATCCCAGTCGGGAAGTAAGTCAAGAAAAAAAGTGGCACTACCTTTGCTCTTGATTTCATCGCGTAGTGCAGTAGACAGAGCGTAGATTAATCCACCTTCTACGCCGTACTCGGTAATGACGAGTTCACCTTTTTTGCGTATGCCATTGAATGTTGCAGAAACTGACTTGATCGGCTCGCCTACAAAGCGTTTTTTAAAGTGATCGCTCCATGCGATATTGAAGCCGCAGTTGCTTGGTTGAAGCGGCGCAATCTCTATGCCTCGTTGTTGCAGTAGTGGTATCCATTGGGCATCAGAGCCAAGCTGCGGCCAACTACCGCCGCCAAGTGCCAAAATCACTGCGTCGCTATTCGCCGAATACTCTTCCTGAGCTGATTGAAAATAAAGTGAGCCATCGTCATTCCAGCCACGCCAGCGATGGCGCACATGAAAGTTTACGCCCCCTTCGCGTAATCGATGTAACCAGGCACGCAAAAGAGGTGCTGCTTTCATATCGGATGGAAATACTCTGCCAGAAGTGCCAACAAAAGTTTGGATGCCGAGTGTGTGTATCCAATCGCGCAATTCGCTCGGTGTAAATGCTTTTAGCAATGGCTCTAAGTTATTACGATGAGCGCCATAACGGCTGAGAAAATCAGCAAACGGTTCGGCATGGGTGATATTCATGCCACCTTTGCCCGCCATTAAAAATTTGCGTCCAACACTTGGCATGGAGTCATAAACATCAATGCGAACATTTTTGTTAAGTAGCACTTCAGCAGCCATCAGTCCAGCAGGCCCAGCGCCAATGATGGCGATGCTGAATAGCTTAGGTGGTTCGATTAGCATTGATTAAGGGGGCGCTAGGCAATAAAAAATCCATTTCAAGAGTGGCTCCGGAAATGGATTTTTATGTGAAACAAAAAGTGAAGATGCGATGCCAATTTAGTGGTGGTGACCACCTTCACCATGTACATGACCGTGGTCTAGCTCTTCCTGAGTAGCAGCACGAACAGCGGTGATGATGCCTTCAAATTTAATGGTTTTACCCGCGAGCGGGTGGTTGCCATCTACGGTGACTTCCTTATCCGTGACTTCAATCACGGTGTAGAGCATGAAGTCTTCGTCGTCATCTTCTTCTGCGCCGCCTTCAAACTGCATACCGACTTCAATGTCTTTGGGGAACATTTCGCGAGGCTCTACGCGAACAAGTTCATGCTCATACTCACCAAACGCATCATCAGCATCCATCGTCACCGAAAATTTGTCGCCTATGCTTTTACCATGCACTGCCTCTTCAACTGCAGGAAAAATGCCATCGTAGCCGCCATGCACGTAGCTAATTGGATCGTCTGCTTTTTCAAGTAATTCGCCAGCGCTTACATCGGTCAATTCGTAACGCAGTGAGACAACGCTATCTTTGGTGACTTTCATTTCATTTCCTTTATTAAATTAAGTACTTCATCTGGATGTTTGTGTGCGTGAACGCCATATAGAACATGGCGTAACTTGCCTTGTTTATCAATCACAAAAGTTGAACGCTGAATAGAAATCGTTTTATGTCCTTCAACTTCTTTTTCATACAGTACGCCGTATTTTTTACACACGCGTGACTCAGTGTCGGAGAGTAGCAAAACAGATAATCCGTATTTATCACGAAAAGCGCCATGGCTGATGCAATCATCACGACTAACGCCAATCACGACGGTATCGTGCTCAGCGAAATCTTCTTCGTGCTCGCTAAATTCTGTGGCTTCCATGGTGCAGCCGGGCGTGTCGTCTTTGGGGTAAAAATAGAGGACGATATTTTTCTTACCCAACAACACAGTGAGTCGAAAATTTTGCATATCAGCATCAGCCAATTCGAAATGCGGTGCGTCCATTCCTACCTGTAAATGCATGATGTGATCTCCTTTGTCGCTCAGTGATTGGCATTCTAACTGAGATTTATTTTGTGCCAAATTATATTTAGGGTGAATTTTTCACGGCTATAATCCGCCTTATGAAAAATAAACTCACACTACTAGGTGGGCTGACTGTCGATGAATTTCTGCGCGACTATTGGCAAAAAAAACCATTGCTAATTCGACAGGCCGTACCTGGGTTTAAGGGCTTGCTTAACCCGCAGCAACTGATCGAATTATCTTGTTTGGAAGATGCACAGGCGCGACTTGTCAAAAATACTAAAGAGAAATGGACGTTAGCGCATGGGCCTTTTGAGTCAAGTGAAATGGCCAAGCTCCGTGGTAAGTGGGCAGTGTTGGTGCAAGGTGTAAATCATGTGCTACCCGAGGCGACTGAGCTACTTAAGCAATTCAGTTTTATTCCTCATGCGCGATTAGACGATTTGATGGTGAGCTATGCGCCTAAAGGCGGTGGCGTAGGGCCACACTTTGATCCATACGATGTTTTTTTGCTGCAGGGACTAGGGCATCGTCGCTGGCAAATTTCAACGCAAGCAGATCGCAGTTTAATTCCTGGCGCGCCATTGCGTATTTTGCAAAAATTTAATGTTGAGCAGGAATGGGTATTAGAGGCAGGCGATATGTTGTATTTGCCGCCGCAGTGTGGACATAACGGCATTGCTGAAGATGATTGTATGACCTACTCCATCGGTTTTCGCACGCCAGCTTATCAAGAGTTGGCTGAGCAGTTTTTGGTGTATTTGCAAGATCGTATTATTGTTGAGGGCATCTACGCTGATCCAAATCTCCAGACGCAGCAGCATCCGTCTGAAATTTCTGCGAGCATGTTACAGCGAGTGACTAAGGCGATTCGCACTGTGAAATGGGACGAAGAAGACGTTGCAAACTTTTTGGGTAGCTATCTTAGTGAGCCTAAGTCACACATCTATTTTGAAGCGAAGCAAAAGCCATTGGCACTAGCAAAATTTTTACTGGCATTGCAATCTCGTGGCTTAACCTTGCATTTAAAAACACAAATGCTTTGCTACGATAAAACGGTATTTGTGAATGGCGATTCGTATCAGGTAGGCAAAAAAAGTTATGCAATATTGCGTGAGTTAGCGGATTCAAGAATTCTTTTGCCCACAGTGAAACTTACGTCTGAGGCCGAACAGTTGTTATATGAATTTTATTTAGATGGCTATCTTGATTTGGCACTAAGCAGGAGGAGGTAACGATGACTGAGCCTGAGTTGAATCACACACCATTTACGGGCATCAATGATTATGTGGCTGCGCTGGATGAGTTGTGTGGCATGGCCAAACATTCGCTCTATATTTTTGAAAATGATTTTGATCATCTCGGCTTTAACACTGAAGCCAGATTTAATATATTTAGGCACTTCCTATTATCTAGCCCTAATGTGCGTTTACATATCTTGGCTCATAACCCACAGCATCTCGTGCGTTTTTGCCCCAGAGTAATGATGTTGCTAAAGCAGTTTAGCCACAATATGCATATCTATCAGACCCCACCAAATTTGCGACATTTATCAGAGCCATTTGCCGTGGCAGATGAGGGCAACTTTGTGAGACGTTTTCATTTCGATGATACGCGTGGTATTTTTGCTAAAAATGATCCAGAGGGCGCACGCCTGTTGAAAGCTCGCTTTGAGGAAATTTGGGAGAGTTCTCGATCGAGTGTCTCAGCGACGACCCTAGGCCTCTAATTTATTTAGTAAATTAGCGAGTTTTGATATAGATTTTTTTTTAAAAGTTGGTAGAATGCCGCGTCCTTGCAACGGCAGCCATGTCGCGGCGCGGCGCAAAAAACTTATCTAATTGATTTAACTAAGGAAATAAAATGAAAATCTCTGCTCTTGTTGCTGCTTTGTTGGCTCTTTCTCTTTCTGCTTGTGGCGAAAAGCCAGCTGAAGCTCCTGCTGCTCCAGCAGCTCCTGTTGTTGCTCCAGCTGCTGAAGCTGCTCCTGCTGCTCCAGCAGCTCCAGCTGCACCTGCTGCTGAAGCCGCACCTGCTGCACCTGCTGCTGAGCCAGCAAAGAAGTAATCAGTACTCACTGAATAAAAAAGCCGACGCAGGTCGGCTTTTTTATTGCCTGTATTTGAGCTACACGACCTCACACCAGTCGATACCCTTTTCTTGCGTTGCAACAATAATTTTTTCAGGAAGACAATTTAACGCTTGGCTTAGCGCGGCAACGGCTAACGCTGGCGTGTTATTTCTATGACTGAGGTGGGCTGCGATGATGTGTTTTAATTTACTGTTATCTAGTCGTGAAAGTAAGGCTGCCGCATCCTGGTTATTTAAATGGCCTAAACGTCCACCAACGCGCTGTTTCAGGCTGTATGGATATTCGCCATTCGCTAATAATTTGGCATCGTGATTACATTCAAGCACGAGAGCGTCGCAGCCATTGAGTGTCGCTTCGATATGCGGTGTTGAGCAGCCCACATCGGTGAGGATGCCTAACCGCTTTGTGCCATTGCTAAATACATACTGCACGGGTTCGCTTGCATCATGTGGAACAGGGTAAGGATGAACGTGTACGTCGCCAATCGAAAAAGGTTGGTGTGAGTTAATTTCTGTGACGGCATTGATGCCCTCAAACCCACTGTTTTGCGAACGCAGCGTGCCGTGAGTGAGAAAAACAGGAAGTGCA
>JAUYFR010000198.1 GCA_030690855.1 Gallionellaceae bacterium | reverse complement strand
TCGAACAAATCCCGGCCTCGCCTGCGTTGAAAAAGAGCGCGCATCTTGGTGCCCAACATCTCGTGTATTTCAAAACCGTTGACCGTGGTGACAACTATTTCATCGCGAAAAAGATAACTGAACGGCAGCAAAGAAATCGGGCGATAAGATTTTCTTTCAGTCACATTCGCCTCGATGACAATCTCCAGCGGCGTGCTTCTCGGATCAGCCACCGAAGGCACACGGTAAATCACACGCAGCACCTTGGACGGCTTGACTGCGTTTCTCACCGCCAGCTTCACCGCTTGCCATGCCGAACTGGTGGGACGCCCAAGCACACCGAGCAAAACGCGGTTGATCGCTTTTCGAACATGCTCATCCGGGCGGTCACCTATGACGACAAGGTCAATGTCTTCGCTATACCTTGATGCCGGAGCAAGATGAACCTTGTGGAGCAACGTCCCACCGCGCATGGCAATTTGTGTTTTCAAAAACGCATCATCAAACAATGCCGTCATGGCGCGGCACAGCAATAAATCCTGCTCAACCTGCCTTAGATTAGGCCACGGCACTTGCTGTTGATGCGCAAGAATATCGCGCTGGGTAAGCGGAGTCATCGCAAATTTCCCGTGTTATGAATAATTCCCCAGTCGCGACTAATCGGACAATCCGTAGCGGCGCTTTTGACGTGGGTTGAAAGCGGCACAAGCTGCAAGGACTGCGGCAACCACGCCTTAACGACAGTTGCGAAACTATTCGCCCCCAGTGCTTGCAGAATATAACCCAGTCGTTGAGCGGTGGCAGTTTCACCTTCAGCCGCCAACATTTGCTTGAGTAACTTTGCTTTGATGAGTGGCAACAACGGCTCGATGGTCTCAACGGCGCGTTCGATACCGCCGAGACTAGGCGCATAGCGAATGAGATCAAACACCGTCGTTTCAGGCGTGCTTACCGTAAGCGGTGCATGAGCATTAGCAAGCGGCTGAGTCAGACTTTTTGCCATGCCCGACTTCACAAAAAAACGCACTTGGATGCGGCCAATCACCATCTTGCGACGCGGCAGACTGGTGATAAGTTGCGTCTCCTGAATCGCCTGCGGGCTTGCGCCGTAAATGCCGGCTGCCGATTGCAAAGCAAGGTAATAAGGTTGCCCCAGCCACTTGAAATAGTCATCCAGCCAATCCGTCACCGGCGGCGCACCCACGGCACGATGCTCTGGCTGAACAATCAAAAAATATTGTTGCCGTGGCGAAACGCGAACAGCCCTTCCTTTCAGGCGCAACAACTGATTTTTCGCGGCAATCACCGACAGCCCCGTTTTATCCGTCAGCTCAGTCAGTGAAAAACTGGCGAATCCCGTTGCCAACTTGGCATCAATGAAGCGGCTTGCCGCCCCGATTGAAGAAGAATTTAATTCGTTATCCATTTGCGCAATGTAGCACGTCTCGCTTCAATGCGTAAATAAAACATCATATTAAAATCGCTGTTGGTCGAGCTCAATAACCGGCAATGGCACAGTAACAACACTCAAGTTAGCATGCAATTTTGATGTTCCGTAGGGTGGGCAGACAGCTTCATCGTCTGCCCACGCAGTGAGTGTTCTTGTTCAACGAGCCGTGACCGCGTGGGTACAGAAGCGTGCCCACCCTACGCAAAGAAATCCCACGCGATTCGGTAATCCGCTTCGCGGCTGGCCAAGGCGAAGGGGGCAATATAGCTGCGGGTGCGGGTTTGCGGGCCACCGGGCTGGGTGTCGTCTTGCACGGTGGTGGTGACGGTGCTGCCAGCGGGCAAGCTACCGGCTTCCTGCATCTGGCGGATGTCGTCCCAGCCGAACTTGCCGGTTTTGCTGCGACCGTCGGGGGTGGTGAAGGTCACGTCCGGGGTAGTGCGACTGGCTTTGCGCGGCAGGCCGACACCGACCAAGCCTTTGCTGTTGGTGAAGATGATGCGGCCGGCCATGTCGTACCAGGTGTCGCGCTCGTATTGCTGCATGACCGGGAACTGGACGCGGTAGATGAGTAGCAGTTCGTCGAGGGTTAGGCCGAGGGCTTGCGCGACCAACACATCAATTTCCACCAGCGCCATGCGGCGCGCGTAGTCGGTGCGGAGCGCACAGTTGCGCTGCCATTCGGATGTCAGTTTGGCGAAGAAGCTCTGCGGCAGACGCGGGTTATCGGGTTGGCTCCAACATTGTGTGGTCAAGTCGGGGGTGAATACTTCAGCCCAGATCGGCGCATAGTGATTGGTCAATGAAGATAAAGTCAATACACGAGAGAATAACGCAGATGAAAGAGAATGATCTTCAAGGAGCGGATAGTCATCCAGACTTCGATGTAGATTGGTTCGCCCTAATAGCTTTATAAGAAAATCAAAAACCAGTGAAATAGAACACGCTACAAAACCAAGCAAGTTTTTGGTTTCACGAAAGGCATAAGAACGGACACCATTGGTATGTGTAATACCAGTTGGAACTAGTGTAGCAACCAACCCTTTTTCCGCGCCTATGCTAATCATTGAACGCGCAACAAACCGAAAATATTCCGTCACGCGCTTCTGCCGGAAACGTTGAACTGCGACGTGCAGCCCATTCTGACTAACATGTTCGATTTGTTCTTCGGCGGTAAGTTGAGCCCAAGGTAACATTAGAGTTTCTGGTTCTGACCAACTCACCCGTGGCGTGCGTCGAGCGTATTCCAAACGGTCGTCCATGGGGCGATAGTTGCTGCGAGGCAGGTAATCGTCGGGCAGTGTTTCGAGATCGAGCGGGTCGTAATGTCCCTTTTCGCTGCAAATAGCGCGCGGGGTCTTATTGAACGGATTTGCGAGGAAAAAGTGCGGACCGGAAAGCACCAAGTCTTCAAGCGTAGTGGCAAACGGCGCACTGCGGTCATCTTTCACGCTACCGGCGAGGACGCTCTGTTGCATTGCGGCACCACAGCCCTGCCCGATGAGCGAAAACAACCGGCGTAGCGTGGCATCGAAAAATAGGCCGTCACGCGCAGTCTGGGTGTTGAGCTGCGCCAACTCCAGATCGCGCAGCGATTCGAGGCTGTAGCCTTTGGCGTAGATTTCGCTTTTCTGAATCGGCACGTAGCCCAGCTCTGGCCGGGCTTCGATGTAGAACATGAACAGCAGGCGATAGACCAGACGCAAACATTCGAGACTCAGCTCCTCGGCATCGACGGCATCTTTGCCGGTGTAGAAGCCTTGTTTATTGGCTTGGGCTTTTTGCCGGAGTTGTTGCACGGCTTCATTGCCAAGCAGTTCGATAGCTTCACGCAACGCGTACTTGAGGTCTTCGCTGACGCCGAAGGCATGCTTGTGAGCGTTTTCATCCAGACCGTCGAGCAGGCTGGCACCTTGATTGGGGGCGAGGCTGTCGTGATGCAGCAAGGCCGCTGCGGCTTGCAGGGTATAGTTTTCCTTGCGGTCGAGAATTTCGGTCCAGTCAAAGCGCAGCAGACGATTGTTGGGCCACTTATAACGGTCGAGCAACAACCATTCCTTGAAGCCAACCAGAATGACATAGCGTGGCGGTTGGTCGGTGCCGAACAGGGCTTCGGAGACGATTTCCAGCCAGGATAGATTGCTGAAGGCTTTGGGAATCTCCTGGCCACCGTAGTGGGCAGCGATTAGCGTGTGATCGAGCGGGTCGTCTTCCTCGCGACCGGGTTGGTAGGCGGGCACGATGAGCAACTGCGGGGCTTGATGGGCTTCGCCAAACGCTGCCCATACCGGCACAGGCATACCACCCTGCAACTCTATTTGCCGGGGTTGCAGCTTGTAGCCCAGCGCTTCAA
>JAUYFR010000116.1 GCA_030690855.1 Gallionellaceae bacterium | reverse complement strand
GCAGCTCGACAATAAGTTACGCACCATCACTCTTTTAGCCAGCGTTCGCGCCATCCATGAACCCATTAAAAAATAAATTACTCAATATAATCAGTATATTACTAATTATATTTCCGTTTGTGGCGCAGGCCGAAAAGAACGATCGCAATCAGCCGATTCACATCGAATCAGATCGTATGAATGTGGATGACGCTGCGCATGTCAGCACCTTTGAAGGCAGGGTCGTACTCACGCAAGGCTCGCTGCGCTTTACTGCCGAAAAATTAGTGGTCACCGAAGATGCTGCGGGAAATAAATTCTGTGTTGCCACGGGACGCCTTGCCACTTTTAGGCAAAAGCGTGACGATGCCAATGAATATGTTGAGGGCTACGGCGAGCGTATCGAATACAGCACGGCAACCGAAACGGTTAATTTTTATACGCAAGCCAGAGTAAAGCGTGATCAAGATGACGTACGCGGCGATCACATCACCTACAGCACGCAAACCGAAGTTTTTCATGTGAGTGGCAAACCGAATACGGGCCGCGTGCGCGCCACGATTCAGCCTAAGAATAAAGTCGAGCCTGCCCCTGCAAAAACAATTACAACTAAAATTAAACCATGAGCGAACTTCGCACTAGCACTTTAAAAAAACGTTATGGCGCGCGCACCGTGGTGCAGGATGTTTCAATGTCCGTACAAAGCGGTGAAGTGGTTGGGCTACTAGGCCCCAACGGCGCCGGAAAAACGACCAGCTTTTACATGATTGTCGGCTTGGTTGCCGTGGATGGCGGCGACATCTTTATCGACAATCAAAATATCACGCATTTGCCGATTCACCGCCGTGCGCGCTTAGGCTTGGGCTATCTGCCGCAAGAAGCGTCTATCTTTCGTCGCTTAAGCGTGGCTGAAAATATTCAGGCGGTGCTTGAATTGCAAGGCCTAGAAAAAGAGGAACTGGAGGTTCGCCTCAACCAGTTACTTGAAGATTTGCACATTTCCCATATTCGCAACAATCAAGCGCTAAGCCTCTCCGGCGGGGAGCGCCGACGTGTTGAGATTGCGCGTGCGCTGGCAACCAACCCACGCTTCATTTTGCTGGACGAGCCGTTCGCCGGCGTTGACCCCATCGCGGTGTTAGACATCCAAAAAATCATCCATTTTCTTAAGGAACGCAATATTGGCGTTTTAATCACTGATCATAACGTGCGGGAAACATTGGGAATTTGCGACAGGGCCTATATTATCAACGCTGGCACGGTGATGGCAGAAGGCAAACCCGAGGAAATCATCTATAATGAAGGCGTCAGAAAAGTTTATCTCGGCGAAAACTTTAAGCTCTAAAAGTCCGACACATCCCACCGTAAAATGAAAGCTGTATTACAACTTAAACAGTCGCAACAACTGACGCTTACGCCGCAGTTGCAGCAGGCTATTAAATTGCTGCAACTCTCAACGTTGGAAATCAATCAAGAGACCTCTCGCCTATTGGATGAAAATCCGTTCCTAGAGCGCGAAGATGACGACCCCGCGCAGCCTTATGCGCACGGCGATGCGCCAGCCTCATCTGCCGCCACCGAAACTAAAACCTCAGAAGATAACGAGACACAAGCGGCTGAAACAGACTGGGCTGAGCCAACTTTTACCGCATCAGGCATTTCGGATGACGAGGACGATGGCTACTCAGAAGTCGCGGCAGATCGTCCCAATATGCGCGAACATTTAATTTGGCAAGTGAACTTGAGCCAATTAGATCACCGCGACAAAACGATGATTGGCTTACTGATCGACGCGCTGGATGAAAATGGTTACCTATCGCAGCCACTGGAAGAGATCGTTGAGTTGTTGCCCGAAGAATTAGAAATTTCCTTGGATGATTTAGAAACCGCGCTGGTACAACTTCAATACTTGGACGAACCTGGCATCGGCGCACGCAATCTCAGTGAGTGCCTTGCGCTACAGATTAAAGCGCAACCCGAAGAGATGCCGGGCCGTGATTTAGCACTGAGCATCGTCACCAGTCATCTCGAATTATTAGGCAATCGCGATTTCGTCAAACTCAAAAAATTGCTGCATTGCGACGACGCTTCGTTGCGCAATGCTCAAGAAATTATTGTGCACCTGCAACCCAAACCCGGCGCGGCTTTTGAACAGCGCGCGGCGGATTATGTTATTCCCGATGTACTGGTTGCTCGCGTGGGTGGCATCTGGAAAGCGCGCCTTAATCCAGAAGCGATGCCCCGCTTACGCGTGAATCAAATTTACGCCAATATCATGCAGCGTCGCGATGAGCAAAGCTCTGAACAGATGGCAGGACAATTGCAAGAAGCGCGCTGGTTTATTAAAAACTTGCAACAACGCTTCGATACCATTTTGCGCGTATCGCAAGCCATCGTTGAGCGCCAGCGGCAATTTTTTGAGCATGGCGACATCGGCATGCGCCCGCTGGTATTGCGAGAAATTGCAGATCAACTCGAATTACACGAGTCCACCATTTCACGTGTGACCACGCAAAAATTCATGCTTACGCCACGCGGCATCTACGAACTTAAATATTTTTTTGGCAGTGGCGTAGCAACTGAAGCAGGGGGTGCATGTTCATCCACCGCCATTCGCGCTATTCTTAAGCAACTCATCGGTGAAGAGGACCCCAAAACCCCTCTAACTGATAGTCGCATATCCGAAATCCTGGCACAGCAGGGCATCTTAGTTGCTCGGCGTACCGTGGCTAAATACCGGGAATTATTAAATATTCTCCCGGTGAATCTTCGCAAGTCCCTTTAACCTAATAGGAGCAGGCTATGAACCTCAACCTCACCGGACGTCATCTAGAAATCACCCCAGCAATCCGCGAACATGTACTCGCCAAACTGGACAAAGTAAAACGTCACTTTGATAACGTGATCGACGTCAATGTTATTCTTTCTGTTGAAAAACTTGAGCAAAAAGCAGAAGCCAGCTTGCATCTCAGCGGCAAAACCATTGTGGCAGAAGCCATCGACGGCAATTTGTATGCCGCGATTGACTCCCTCATTGAGTCACTGGACCGCCAAGTGCTCAAACACAAAGAAAAGAATACTGCGCGCCGCCATGACGAAACTGGCAAAAACGCTGCTGTAGAGTAATGAACAAGGGCGACTGACTGTCGCCCTTTCTTTTATTGTCGGTACCCGAAACGATGAACCTAATTAGCAAAATTCTTCCTTTAGAAAATGTCTTGTTGGATGCTGAATCCAGCAGCAAAAAGCGCGTTTTTGAACGTGTTGGTTTGTTATTTGAAAATGGCCAGAGCATCGCTCGTAGCCAAGTATTTGATAGTTTATTCGCCCGCGAAAAACTTGGCTCAACCGGCCTCGGGCAAAGCATTGCAATCCCTCATGGGCGCATCAAGAATTTGCGCAATGCGGTAGGCGCTTTCGTTAAAACAAACAACCTAATTCCGTTTGACTCACCCGATGGGCTGCCTGTCAATTTGATTTTTGTGTTGCTCGTACCAGAACGTGCTACCGATTTACATTTACAACTACTCGGCGAGCTTGCACAAATGTTTAGCGATGCGACCTTCCGCACGCACTTGCAAGCAAGTAATGATGTCGCTGAAATCCATAAAATGCTAACTGAGTGGCAAGGTTAAACTAAGTGGCTCGCGTCAATATTCAAAAGCTCTTCACCGATAAGCAAGAACGCTTGGCGTTGACGTGGGTCGCCGGTAGCGATGGCGCTGATCGAGTATTAGAAAGTGAAACCGTCAACGCTTCAGACAAAGGCCTGATCGGCCACCTCAACTTGATTCACCCAAACTGGGTGCAAGTCATTAGCAATACCGAACTAGATTATCTGCGTAACCTCAATCCTGCCGCGCTTGGTGAAGCTTTCGCGCAAATGAAATCATCGGGTTCGCTGTGTTTGATTTTGGCTGGCGTTGAAGAGATTCCACCAGAGTTGATCGCTTATGCCAACGACTCGCGCACACCACTTTTCCGCTCACCGCAAAGTAGCGTGCATCTCATGTGGATGGTGCGCCACTACATTGTCAAAGAGTTGGCTGAATCAACCACCCGTCTCGGCGTTTTTCTGGACGTGCTTGGCGTCGGTGTGATGATTACGGGTAGCAGTGGTGTCGGAAAAAGTGAATTAGCACTGGAATTGATTACGCGCGGCAACGGCTTAGTCGCCGATGACATCACCGAGCTATATCGCATCTCGCCTGAAACACTGGAAGGCCGTTGCCCAGATTTGTTACGCGATTTTTTAGAAGTGCGCGGCTTGGGTGTACTCAACATTCGCACCATGTTCGGTGAAACCGCAGTACGTCGCAAAAAGAGCTTGAAACTGATCGTACATTTAGAACGGCCTGAACGTGGTGAAACGCCAAACGTAGAGCGCTTGCCCTTCAATGCCAGCTTTCAAGAAATTCTCGGCGTAAAAATTAGCACGGTGACCATCCCTGTGATGGCGGGCCGCAACCTCTCTGTATTAGTCGAAGCCGCCGCACGTAATTTCGTATTGCAAATGCGCGGCATCGACACCATGCAGGAATTTATTACTCGACACGAGCAACAAATGCGGGAGCAGATGGAATGAAACTATTCTTGATTAGCGGGCTTTCTGGATCAGGCAAAAGTGTTGCGCTCAAAGTGCT
>JAUYFR010000105.1 GCA_030690855.1 Gallionellaceae bacterium | reverse complement strand
GCACCCACTGTCTGGGCAAGGAGTGAATTTAGGTTTCCGTGATGTTCGGCAATTGGCTGAGACTTTGTCGCAATCTGGGCAGGGCGATTGTGGAGATTTGCAGGTGTTGCGTCGCTATGAAAAAGCACGTCAAGAAGATATTCTTTCGATGCAACTAACGACGGATGCCTTGAAGAATTTATTTGTGAATACCAATCCAGTATTGCGCACCTTACGCAATTTTGGGCTTTTTGCCACCAATAAAATCACCCCGCTGAAAAAGATGTTGGCGCGGCATGCGCTTAATTAAAATAAATTTAACTCAATAAAATCAAGGACTTATATAATGTTGAAATCGCTCTTTTTTGCTTTAGTCACGATTCTTTTTGCGCAGTGTGCAATGGCAGAAACCAATACAAAGCTACAAAATAGTTTAAATAAAAATGGTGTCAGAGATATCTCGCAGATTAATAAATCGCCCATCGCGGGGTTGTATGAAGTAGTGACCAGCGATCACATTTATTATGCCGATGAAAATGGCGAGTATTTAATTGATGGAAGTCTCTTTGATCTTAAAGCCCGTCGCAATTTGACCGATGCGCGCGCTCGTCAGTTGTTTGCGGTCGACTTTAATAAGTTGCCACTTGAGTTGGCAGTAAAAATAGTGAAAGGCAATGGGAGTCGTAAATTGGCATTTTTCAGCGATCCTAATTGTGGTTGGTGCAAAAAACTAGAACATGAATTGCAGAGTGTCAACAATGTCACTATGTATGTGTTTATTTCCACGCATATTGGTGGACGAGACTCTGAAGAAAAGGCTCGCGCAGTTTGGTGCAGCAAAGATCGCGCTAAGGCATGGGATGATTTAATGATTGATGGTGCTACTTTACCTGCCGGAAATTGTGCCGCGCCGACTGCTAAAGTGATGGAGCTGGCAAAGAAAATGAAAGTGAACGGCACGCCAGCGTTGATTTTTGCTAATGGTGAGATTAACCCCGGTTACATGCCCGCCGCTGATTTAGAAAAGGCGCTGGACGCTAAAAAATGAAATTCAGTGACTTGCCACACGCGCTCGCTGTGTTTGCAACCGCGTTGTGGGTAGGCGGAATGTGGGCGATTGCTTATCTAGCAGTGCCCGTACTATTTCAAACATTGGCAGATCGGCAGTTGGCAGGTTTGTTGGCAGGGAAAATGTTTTCGCTGATGGCCTTTGTGGGTTTAGGCTGCGCACTGTATTTGTTGGCATACCAACTGCAGCAATACGGTAAATTTGTGTGGCAGCAAATCCCTTTCCGCATTGTTTTAGTCATGTTGCTTTTGTTGGCGGCGGGCCAGTTTTTGTTACAGCCAATGATGGCTGATTTAAAACTTCAGGCCTTGCCGTTAGAAGTGACGCAGAGTACATTGGCCGCAGAATTTAAAACGTTGCATGGTGTGGCAAGTGTCTTATATTTGGCGCAGAGTTTATTGGGATTAGCGCTAATTTTTGGTTTAAAGCGGGGGCTTCATGCTGAATAATCTGAATCGTCAAGTTTTTGGTATAGGTGAAACAATTTTCAAAGAGGGCGATGAAGGTGATTGCGCTTATCTTATTGAAGATGGCGTAGTCGAGATATTCGTTACCATTAATGGCCAAGAACAACGCGTAAACCAAATAGGAAAAAGCGAGCTGTTTGGTGAGGTTGCGCTGATTGATCAGCAGCCTAGAACCGCGACAGCAAGGGCAACACAAAAGGTTGTGCTGATTACGATTCAGCGCAAAACGGTGGCTGAGCTGTTAGAAAAAACAGATCCCATCGTGCGCCATTTGTTGCTAGTTATTTTGGAGCGCTATCGCAACAAACGCGGCACGGCAAAGCCTCAATCAATCGAACAAGAACAGAAGCGCGCCGAACTCACGGCGCAGCATAATGCGGTGCGCGGAGAAGCCACGCAAAAATTAACCATGTCGAATGACATTGGTCGGGCGCTTACTCAAGATGAGTTTGATTTGTATTACCAACCAATCTGTGAAATCGCAACGGGACAAATCGCTGGATATGAAGCATTAATTCGTTGGCGCCATCCCACACAGGGATTGGTTTCACCGCTCGATTTTCTATGGCTGGCTGAACAAACAGGACAGATTCGTGAAATTGGTTTATGGACCTTAGAACGTGCAGCGCGTGATTGGCCTACGTTGCGTAAATCGACCCATGCAAAACAGCCTTTTGTGAGTGTCAACATGTCTCCTTCACAGCTCACGGGTGAGCGGTTTGTTGAAGAGGTTAAGTCTGTGTTGGCGCTCTATAACATGCCAGTCACCGAGTTAAAGTTAGAACTCACTGAAACGGTCATTATTAACAAGCCAGAAGTCGCTTTGCAGTTGTTAACGCATCTTAAAGAAATGGGTTGTTCGTTAGCCATTGACGACTTTGGTACAGGCCACTCTTCATTAGATACGCTCAATCGTTACCCGATTGGCACCATGAAGGTCGATCGCGCGTTTACTAGCACCATGCTCACCTCCACGCAAAGTGAAAAGATAGTGAGCTCGTCGATTGATCTCGCGCACTCGTTGGGTATGGACGTGGTGGCTGAAGGGATCGAGACTGAAGAGGTGAGAGTGCGTCTGTTAGAACTGAAATGTAACTTTGGACAAGGCTGGCTGTTTGGCAAGCCTGCCGAGTTGAAAAATATCGCGCGGTAATTTTTATAGTCACCAAGCCCCTACTTTAAAACGTTCGATTTCGCGTCGGTCTCGTTTGGTGGGGCGGCCTTTCAGGTCGGACGGTTTCGGTTGCGCTTTAATCTCCTCGGCCAGTGCCTCTCGTTTTTTTCTTCCTTCTTCGGTTTCTCGATACAGCTTTTGCGCTTGTGGTGCGGGGCCGCGTTTGTCCGATAAACCCAATATTTCGATTTCAAATAAGTAAGGGCCAAGGCGAATGGTGAGCGTGTCGCCCACATCAATGGTTTTGGCAGGTTTTACGCGGGTCTCATTGACCAGCACCTTGCCGCACTCAATCGCCTCAACGGCGATGGCGCGTGTTTTAAAAAAACGTGCGGCCCACAGCCACTTGTCGATGCGGAGTTTATTGTCGATTGGAGGAGTCGAATTTTTTGCCATCGAGATGCCTTCAAAATTAATTTGTTTTCGGTTCTGAGCCCTTGGGGAACAGCACCCAGAGCCGCCCTTGCTGTTTCATATTGCCCGCTTTAATTCCAGCAATTTCGCCAAAGCCCCAAAAGAAATCCGCACGCACCGCGCCTCGAATTGCGCCGCCAGTATCTTGCGCGAACATCAGACGGTTAAGCGGCTCTTCACTAGTTGGGTGGGTTGTTGAAAGCAATACTGGCACGCCTAGTGGAATGGTGCGCGGGTCAATCGCGATGCTGTATTCATTGGTGAGTGGCACGCCGAGCGCGCCGAGTGGGGCAGAGAGCGAGTTAGGCAGTTCACGA
>JAUYFR010000194.1 GCA_030690855.1 Gallionellaceae bacterium | reverse complement strand
CCAACACGCCCGGCATCACCGGATGATGCGGATAATGGCCGGGAAAGAACGGCTCATTGATTGACACATTTTTCAGCGCCACAATTTCTTCACCCGGCGTAATCGATAGCACACGGTCGATTAACAAAAACGGATAACGATGTGGCAAATGATTCAAAATTTCATTGATGTCCATCTTAATACTCATCAGCTTCTCCTCTTTAATTCTTGAATATCTTTTTCTAATTGTTTAATACGCGTAGCCATATCATCTAGGTGTCGAATATGCGCAGCATTTTTCAACCAGTCACTTTTTTCAGCTACCGGAAAAATACCGCTATAAGTGCCTGCTTTGAGAATTGATTTACCCACCAAGGTAAAGGACGAAACTTCTACGCCGTCGGCAATGCTCAAGTGTCCCAAAATACCGGCACTGCCACCGATACGGCAATATTTACCAATCACGGCACTCCCTGCGATACCGACACAACCGGCGATTGCCGTATGTGCGCCGATACGCACGTTATGCGCAATTTGTATCTGGTTATCGAGCTTCACGCCGTCTTCGATCACCGTATCATCTAGCGCACCTCGATCTATGGTGGTATTCGCACCGACTTCGACATCGTTACCAATAACAACACGGCCAATTTGAGGAATTTTAAGCCAAGCACCCTCTTCCATCGCAATGCCAAAACCATCCGCACCGATGACCGCACCAGAATGCAAAATCACATTTTTTCCAAGCACACATTCGTGGTAAACCACCACGCGCGGATACAGTCTTGTATTTTCGCCCAGCGTAGCGTGTGCGCCGATACTGCAACCAGACATCACCACACAGCCAGCACCAATAACCGCACCTTCACCAATCGACACAGATGCGGCAATATGTGCCGTTGGAGAAATGATCGCCCCTGTGCCAATCACCGCACTTGGGTGGATACCCGCTGCAAATACAGCAAGTGGATTTAGAAAAGCAGAAAGTTTGGCAAAATAGGAATAGGGATTGTCGCAAACAATACGGGGCAACGTTGTCACCTCAACATTGCCCTCAGACACGATTACCGCTGTAGCTCCTGTAGTTTCAAGCTGCTTGCGATATTTTACGTTTGCCAAAAAAGCGATTTGATTTAACTTGGCGCTATCGAGTGTGGCGACCTGATTAATTGTTGCCGAGTCATCACCCACAACTCGCCCACCGAAGCGGGCCACGATGTCATTTAAACGATAGGCTGTGCGATTCTGCTCGACCATAGCGAATTATTTACTCGTTTTATCATCCAGCAAATATTGCAACACGGTGTCGGTAATGTCGATTTTTGGATTGCGGTACACCGCCTCTTGCAGAATCAAATCATATTGATCTTTTTCCGCAATGGCCTGAATAGCTTTATCCGCACGCGCTAACACTTGCGCTAATTCTTCGTTTTTACGCAGGTTTAAATCTTCGCGGAACTCACGCTGCAAGCGTTGTAAATTGACGTTTAAATTTGCTAACTCACGCTCTTTACTGCGGTGTTCAATATCAACTTTTCCGCCATCTTTTTCTAGGGCAATTTGGATGTCTTTGATCTGCTTCATCATCTGTTTAATTTCCAGATCACGCGCAGCAAATTCTTTCTCAATTTTTTTCTCAGCTTTTACTGCCGGCACCGATTCACGCAAGATGCGTTCAGTGTTGACAACGCCCACTCTAAAATCAGCCGCAAAACTTGGCGTGATCATTGATACGACTAACAGACCAATTGTGAACACTTTTTTCATGCTGCCTCCCTCTGCAAACTTAACCATTAGAACAACGTACCCAGCGTAAATTGGAAGCGCTGAATTTTATCTTGTATTTGCGGGCCGATCGGCATGCCATAGCTAAATTTCAGTGGACCTACGGGTGAAAACCAGGTAATTGCCAAGCCGGTAGAGTAGCGCAATCCTTCCGAAGCGGGTACCTGTGTCTCATCACCATACACCGCGCCAGCATCAAGGAACATACTTAAACGTACCGATTTCTCTTTTGAGAAACCCGGCATCGGAAACAACAACTCAGCGTTACCTACAACACGTTTATTTCCGCCTAAAGAATAGCCATTGCTATCGCGTGGACCTAAAGAGCTTGGATCGTAGCCGCGCACAGAACCCACACCGCCAGCATAAAAGTTCTTAAAGAATGGCAAAACTTGACCTCCGTAGCCATTCGCCACACCTGCTTCTCCATTCATCATAAAAGTAATGTCGCGATTAACCGGAGTGAACCATTGGTGCTGATAGGTTGTTTTGGCGTAGTGCTGGCTAGAAAACGGCATACTGAGTTCAAAAAAGGCTCTCTGTACCGTACCCTCGGTCGTATAAATAGCACTGTCGCGATCATCGCGAGTCCAACCGACTGTGCCAATATAATTCTCGGTTGTCGCACCGAATTCATTGATGTAAGAAGTAAAGCGATCCGGGCTATATTCAGTAAGGCCAATAGTCGTTTGTTCCGCAGCAAGGCCATAGTGAATCATTTGCTCTTCGGCTAAAGGCACCGCAAAGCGCACCCCTCCACCCAAACTTGCCGAAGTGTATTGACTGGTAGTAGTTGTAGTCGCATTTGTTTTACGTTTATAGATATCAAAACCACGACTCACACCATCATCTGTGTAGTAAGGGTTGGTATAAGAAATCGAGTAAACCTCATTAATCTTACTGGTGTTGACCTGCGTAGAAAGTACGTTGCCTGTACCGAACAAATTGCTTTGTGAAATGCCTGCTGTCAGCACCAAGCCCTCTGTACTACTAATACCCGCACCAACAGATAGATTACCGGTCGACTTCTCTTCCACCGTCACGTTCAAATCCATTTGGTCTTTTGTACCCTGGATCGACACCGTTTCCACATTTACTGAACTAAAGAAACCTAGTCGATCGACACGCTGCTTAGATTTTTTTATTTTCTCAGTCGCAAACCAACCACTTTCCATTTGCCTGAATTCGCGGCGAATCACTTCGTCACGGGTTTTAGTGTTGCCGGAAATATTGATGCGGCGAATATAAACACGCTGAAATGGATCTACGATAAAGGTGAAGCCAACTTGGTGCTTTTCTTTATCTAGTTCTGGCGCCGCATTCACGTTGGCAAAGGCATAACCCTCATCGCCGAAACGCTCAGTAATTTTTTGCGTTGAGGCAGTAATAGCCTTGCGTGAAAACACATCTCCGGTTTTTAACGCGATGAGCTTACGGACCTCCTCATGAGAGAACACATTTTCTGGTCCCATCACCTTTACATTAGAAATGCTGTATTTAGGGCCTTCAGTGATATTTAGCGTAATAAATATATCTTTTTTATCGGGTGAAATGGAAACCTGTGTCGAATCAATGGAAAACTCCATGTAACCGGAGTCCAAGTAGAACGTGCGAATTGTTTCCATATCCGCAGACAATTTCTGCTTGGAATATTGGTCATTTTTACTCATCCAGCTCCACCAATCTGGCGTACTGAGTTTCATCATGTCTTGCAACTCAGATTCTTTGTAGGCTTTATTGCCAACAATATTAATTTGGCGAATTTTGGAAACTTCACCTTCTACCACGTTCAAATTAACGGAAACACGGTTACGCTCTAACTCTTTGACAACAGCTTTTACTGACACACCATATTTACCGCGAGCAACGTATTGGCGTTTAAGTTCTTGCTCAGATTTTTCGAGTGCAGATTTATCAAAGATACGACCTTCTGCCAAGCCCACTAACTTGAGATTGTCGCGCATCTGGTCTTTAGGAAAGTCTTTTACGCCGTTGATTTCCACACTAGCAATGGAAGGACGCTCGCGTACCACCACGATCAAAACACCTTGATCTGTTTTGAGGCTAACGTCTTTGAAAAAACCAGTAGAGAACAGCGCGTGAATCGCGGCTGAGGATTGTTCGTCATTAAAAGTTTCACCTACTTTAACTGGCAGATAGCTAAACACTGTGCCTGCTTCAGTGCGCTGAATACCTTCAACACGAATATCTTTGATGACGAAAGGCTCAATGGCCCAAACAGACGTGGCATACAACAGCGGAATCAGTCCCACTAGCTTCTTAAAATTCATTAATTTTCAACCTAAAATCAGACGACTAATATCGTTATACAAAGCAAAAGCCATCATGGTAACTAGCAAGGCAATTCCTACATTTTGTCCAACTTCCCAAAGCCTATCCGAGACGGGACTACCCTTTAATAATTCGACCGCATAATACAGCAAATGGCCACCATCTAATAAGGGGATGGGGAGCAAATTTAGCACACCAAGGCTGATGCTAATCAGTGCAAGAAAGCTGATGTAGGCGCCAAAACCAATCTGTGCAGATTGCCCTGCATAATCGGCAATGGTGATGGGGCCACTGAGATTTTTCAAAGATACCTCGCCTAATACCATCTTCCACATCATTTTCAAACTAACGACCGAGGTTTCCCAAGTTTTTTTCGTCGCCTCACTCAACGCTACAAGTGGTGGGTAATGAACTTCAGTTAAGAGCGCTTCATAATCAGCCCGATTAATTTTTGGCGCTGCGCCAATGCGGCCGATTTTTTTGTCAGCGTCATTCACCACGTCTGGCGTTACCGTCAAGGCAAGGCCTCGCCCTGCCCGCTCAACTTCTAGCTTGAGTGCGACACTTGGATTACCTCGAACAACTTCAACAAAATCATCCCACACCGCAATAGCTTGGTCATTCACCCGTAAAATTTTATCGTTAGCCTGTAGCCCTGCACGTTGCGCAGCACCACCTTCAATAAGCTTGTCGATCACTGGGCTAATCGGCGGCTGATAGGGTTGCAACCCCAGCTTCTTTAAAAAATCGCCATCTAAATCAGAGGCACTTAAACCATTCATTTCTAACACACGAAAAACGGATACACCTTCTGCTGTTTTTAATTCCAAGCTGGCTTCGCTATGCTGTAACACTAGATCAAGCAACATCCAGCGTACTTCTTGCCAACTCGGTGTCGCTTGACCGTTGATGCTGATAATCGTTTCTTGAGCACGCAATTGCGCACTCGCTGCGGCAGTTTGTTGCGGCACAGCACCCAAAATCGGCTTTACCCCCGGCACGCCATAAATAAAGAGCGCCCAATAAAACACAATGGCGAGCAGCAGATTGGCGACTGGCCCTGCCACCACAATCGCCATGCGTTTTAGTACTGACTGACGATTGAAAGCACGAGGCAACTCTTCTGTAAGCACTTCGCCTTCACGCTCATCCAGCATTTTGACGTAGCCACCTAAGGGAATCATCGAAACAACCCACTCCGTTTCGCCACTTGCAAAACGCTTGCTGTAAATCACTTTGCCAAAGCCAAGCGAAAAACGCAGTACCTTCACATTGCACAGGCGCGCTACCCAATAGTGTCCAAGCTCATGGAACACCACCAAAATCACAATCGCCACGATAAAAGCCAAGAGTGTCATAACTTCACTATCCAATCATTTG
>JAUYFR010000100.1 GCA_030690855.1 Gallionellaceae bacterium | reverse complement strand
GGGGTGATCAAACTTAAATCACCGAGTGTGTATTGCGAAGCTAGTGAAACCTCCGCACAAAATTGCTGCGGTGACATCGCCAGCAATTCGGCAGATTTTTCTGGGCTGACTGACCACACGATAGACACGCGTTTTTCAGGCAAGGGGAGCAACGCCAAAATACCATCGGGCTGAAACCATTGATACGCCGTGCTGTGATGCGGCTTAGTGGTACTGAAATTCGCCACTACACCATGTTGATAATAAGGCGTTGGCGTTTCTGCCATGCCCGCTTGATGGCGCACCCATGAATCGCGACCATCTGCCCCGACAACCAATTTAGCTTTAATTTCACGGCCATCTTGTAGCTTGAGATGCGCGGCTTCCGGTTGCCAAGACAATTCAGCGCAACGTGCCGGATTAAGTAAGGTTAAATTTTCTTGTTGCTGAAGCTCATCCCACAGCACTTTTTGTAGCAAACGACTTTCCAAAATAAAGGTCAGCTCAGCCGCCCCAATTTCATAGGCACTAAAATCCAACTCTGCCCCGGTATCGCCGAATACGCGCATTTCTTCCACTTGCTGCACGCGGCTCATATCCATCTTTTGCCAAACGCCGCATTCACGCAAAAACGCTGCATTGCCCGGCGTAATGGCGTAAATGCGAGCGTCCCAATCATCTGATTTTATTGAGAAATCAAAATTACCCTGCCCCTCGACCAAGGCTAAAGATAAGCCACTGTTTTTAAGCGCTGCGGCTAAGCTCGCACCCACCAAACCACCACCAATAATGACAACATCGAATTCCATCGCACTCATCCCGATAAAAATTTGGCGGCATCATAGCATGGGCTAGTTGCTTCATTTATAATCGCCCCCCCTCTCGGAAGCCACCCATGCAAATCGGCCGTTACATTCTAAAAAACAACCTCATCGTTGCTCCCATGGCGGGTGTCACCGATAGGCCGTTTCGTATGCTATGCAAACGCCTGGGGGCGGGCATGGCCGTAAGTGAGATGGTGGCGTCCAATTCCCTGCTCTATGGCTCAGAGAAAACCAAGCGCCGCGCCAACCATGAAGGTGAAGTAGATCCAATCTCCGTACAGATTGTGGGCGCCGATCCCAAGATGCTGGCGCAAGCTGCACGCTATAACGTAGACAGCGGCGCACAAATTATCGACATCAACATGGGCTGCCCAGCCAAAAAGATTTGTAACGTGATGGCAGGCTCTGCCCTCATGCAAAACGAAGCGCTCGTTAAAGAAATTTTAGAGGCGGTGGTTGGCGCAGTCGATGTGCCTGTCACGCTAAAAATTCGTACTGGCTGGGATAAATCCAATCGCAACGCGGTGAATATCGCCAAAATCGCTGAGGCCAGTGGCATTCAAGCGCTCGCCATTCACGGTCGCACGCGCGCCTGTGCTTATACCGGCGACGCTGAGTACGACACCATCGCCCACGTTAAATCTGAAATAAAAATTCCAGTGATCGCCAACGGCGACATCACCACCCCTGAAAAAGCAAAATATGTGCTGGAAAAAACGGGCGCGGATGCTGTGATGATCGGACGCGCTGCACAAGGTCGGCCGTGGATGTTTCGTGAGATGGCACACTTTCTCGCCACAGGCGAACATCTGGCCGCACCTTCGGTCGCAGAAATTCAACAAGTTTTGATTGGCCACGTGCATGAGCTGTATGCGTTTTATGGTGAGCATTCCGGGTTGCGCGTCGCGCGCAAACATATTTCTTGGTACACCAAAGGATTGACTGGCTCAGCCAACTTCCGCCACCACATGAACCAATTAGAAAGTGTTGAGGAACAACTACAAGCGGTGAATGATTTTTTTGACGGGCAATTGCAAGCTGGGGAGCAACTGCAATATGTCGAAACAGTACTGGCATGAAAAAAGGGGAATGTAGCGTGTTAGATGAAAATGAAGTGGCGCAATATGTGCGCCAAGCGGTAGATGATTACTTCACCGATTTAAATGGTGAAGAACCAATACGACCTGTTTATGACATGGTGATTGGTTGTGTAGAAAAACCACTCATTGAAACCGTGCTGCACCACGCAGGAGGCAACCAGACCCGCGCGGCAGAATTGCTCGGCATGAACCGCAACACCCTACGCAAAAAAATTCAAACTCACAAAATTAAATCTTAAAAATTAGGAACTCAACATGGCAACGATTACTCAAGCACTCATCAGCGTATCGGACAAATCCGGCGTCCTCGAATTCGCGCAAGGTTTGCACCAACTCGGCGTAAAAATTTTATCCACGGGCGGCACGGCAAAATTGCTCTCCGACAACCAAATTCCCTGCACCGAAGTGGCTGACTACACCGGCTTCCCAGAGATGCTGGATGGCCGCGTAAAAACCCTGCAACCTAAAGTGCATGCCGGCATCTTGGCACGCCGCGATTTACCTGAACACGTTGCGACGCTAAAAAAACACGACATTCCAACGATTGATTTGGTCGTGGTGAATCTATGTCCCTTTGCTGCCACCATCGCTAAAGCAGGTTGCACATTAGAAGACGCGATTGAAAATATCGACATCGGCGGTCCAACCATGGTGCGCTCTGCGGCAAAAAACCACGCGCACGTCGCCATCGTCACCGACCCAACCGACTACGCCGACATCTTGGCTGAAATGCAAACGAATAAAAGCGCGGTGAGCGATGCAACCCGTTTCGACTTGGCGAAAAAAGCGTTTTCACACACCGCCGCTTACGACAGCATGATTAGCAATTATCTCACCGCCATTAACAGCGACGGTACGAAAAGCACCTTCCCCGCGCAAATCAATTTCAATTTCGCCAAAGTACAAGACATGCGCTACGGTGAAAACCCGCATCAGAATGCGGCGTTTTACCGCGACCTCAATCCCGTCGCAGGTGGCATTTCCGACTACACCCAATTGCAAGGCAAAGAGCTCAGCTACAACAATATCGGCGATGCGGATGCAGCATGGGAATTAGTAAAAACTTTCGATGCGCCTGCTTGCGTGATCGTCAAACATGCAAATCCTTGTGGCGTCGCGATTGCCGACACACCACTGAATGCTTACAAACTAGCCTACGCCACTGACACCACCTCCGCTTTCGGCGGCATCATCGCCTTCAACCGCGAATTAGACGA
>JAUYFR010000088.1 GCA_030690855.1 Gallionellaceae bacterium | reverse complement strand
TTGCATCAACATAATGAACGCGGTGCCGCAGAAAAAATTCTCGCCATTTTGCAACAAGGGCAAACGGTCGCATTAGTCACTGACGCGGGTACGCCTGCGGTGAGCGATCCGGGTGCGGTGCTGGTCGAAGCTGTGTTGGCGGCAGGCTTTCGTGTCATTCCTATTCCGGGTGCAAGTGCGGCGGTTGCCGCACTTTCCGCATCCGGCTTAACCGCACCGCACTTTTTGTTTTACGGATTTCTCCCCAATAAGTCGGGCGCACGTCGCACCGTTTTAGAAAACTTAATCGAGCATCCTTACACCCTTGTTTTTTACGAAGCGCCGCATCGCATTCTCGAAAGTGTGGCCGATCTGCAAGCCATGTTCGGTGATGAACGCGAGATTGTCTTGGCGCGAGAAATCACTAAGCTGTTCGAAAACATTCACCGCTGCAAATTGGGCGAAGCAATGGCTTGGTTAAATAGCGATGCCAATAATCAACGTGGCGAGTTTGTGTTGCTGGTACAAGCAGCGCCTACAAAAGCAGAGGGCCTATCTAGTGAAGTCGAAAAAACGTTAGCGTTGTTGCTGCAAGAATTGCCGCTGAAACAAGCCGTGCAACTGGCGGTGAAAATAACCGGAGGCAATAAAAACGAGTTGTATCAAAGGGCGCTAGAACTTAAAGGCTAACCCAATAAACGCCCATCATCCAAACTTACATGGCCAAATCATGCTTGAACAACGTTTAGAAAAAATCGAAATTAAGCTCAGCTTCCAAGAGGACTTGGTCGAGGAGTTAAACAAGGCCGTGTATCAGCAACAACAAAAGATTGAAAGATTAGAGGTGATGTGTCAGTCACTGGCGCAACATGTGCAATCGCTCTCGGCGGCCCGGAATGAGGAAGGCATGCCTACGAATGAAAGACCGCCGCATTATTGAAGTAGGTAATAGCTAAAAACATAAATCCTTGCTGTTAACCATGCGAGGCTTTTGCTTTCGTAGGTCGGGATTCATCCCGACAGGGTAAGCGAACCAAAGCAAAAAGTCGGGATGAATCCCGACCTACAAAATTTAACTATCCAGTTTTCCGTCACTTGTGGGTTTAACGCTTAATGGTGCAGCGCTTTATCAAGTGAGTGGAGAAATTTTTCAGCATCGTGTTGCGTCACGTAATATTTGACCGTTGCGCCGGTCATCAGCTTAGGGCAGGAATTCACCAGCTCCATCGCGATAGGATATTTGCCGATAGCGATCGCCTCAGTTAAAAATTTTAATCGATTGCCCGCGTCTTCTAAGGTAAGGCAGAAGTGATGTTCATCATCGGTAATGCTGATACTTTTGACGCCAACATGAATAACCGATTGGCAGTGAAACCGTTTTTTAGACATTCTCTTCTCCTGAGCTTTAATATGTTTTGCGAATGCGCGGCAGTCTGCGCGCCGCTATCTGCTATGTCAAACCGCCAATGGCTGGAATATTAAGGAAGCGTTGATTTATTCGGCTCGTGAAATCAGGGCGCGATTCTCCCCCTGACAAGGGGGAGTTAGAGGGGGTTTTGGTTTTGACTGCAAGCCTTGTTTTCTAAGCGTCTAAACCCAAACCCCTCCCAACCTCCCCTTGTGCGAGCATCCGCTACGCGGATTGCCTGCTTACCCCACTTCGGGGGAGGAGAAAAACAGCACCTCCTTAGGTTTCATGCCCTGACTTAAAGCGTCGGTGTATCAAAGTATTTTCTAAGCCATCACGCGACATCGCCCTGTTAAAATGCCGCCGATGAATACTTCTGCCGCAACAACTTCACCCGCTATCACCCTCACTCAACGCAAGGTTGTGCTTGCCGCGTGCTTCGGTACGTTTTTGGAGTGGTACGACTTTCTGACCTTCGCTTCGTTAGCGACCTATTTCAGCATCTTGTTTTTTCCGCCGGACAATCCCACTGCGGCGTTGCTCGCTAGCCTTGCCACTTTTGGTGTCGGCATGTTGGTGCGTCCGTTGGGCGCGGCGGTGTTTGGTTCGCTGGGTGATAAATATGGTCGCCGCCCCATTTTTATTGCGACGATTTTTTTGATGGGCGTAACGACTTTTGCGGTGGGCTTGTTGCCCACCTACGCGCAGGTCGGCATGTTGGCTCCCGCATTGCTACTGGTGTTGCGCTTGTTGCAAGGTTTCGCGGTGGGCGGTGAGATCGGGGGGGCGGCGGTGTATCTCACGGAACATGCGCCCAATAATCGCAGGGGTTTTTATACCAGCGTGCTGCAACTCATGGGGCCGCTGGGCATCATGGCGTCCACCCTGCAGATCGTATTGTTGCAACATTGGTTGAGCGCTGCTGAGTTTGCCGAGTGGGGTTGGCGCGTGCCGTTTTTGTTGTCGATCGTGTTGCTACTCATCTCGCTCAAATCGCGCATGAATATGATCGAGTCACCAGTGTTTAACCAGCTAAAAGAGAGCAATGAGTTAGCCAAGGCACCGTTGATGGAATGCTTAAAAGACCGCCGCACTTTGGGACGTATGGCGTTATTGTTTTTCTGTATTTCAGCGGGCGGTTCCCTGTTGTTTTTTTCCTCACAGGTTTACACCAGCGTCTTTCTAAAAAGCGTGGTGAAGCTCGATGCGCAGTTAGTTGGCACACTGGTGATGCTCACGACCGTCGCGCTATTTCCACTGACAATTTTCTTTGGTTGGTTATCCGACCGTATCGGGCGCAGGCCAATTTTGCTGACAGGATTGTTGCTCGGTGCGATTGCCATCCTGCCCGTCTTTAGCGGATTGCTGCACTTTGGAAATCCTAAGTTAACTCAATTTAATCATGATGTTACTGTAAGTTTGGTGGGCGAAAGCTGCCACTACAACCCCTTTGTTAAACCGCGAAATGCCTGTGAAAGCAATCAGGAGTGGCTCACTAAACAGGGCGTGATTTACACACTAGAAGAACGTAACGGCATTGCGGCACAAGTTGCAGTGCAAGGACAAGCGTCTGTCGAGGGTTTCAATGTTGAGGCGTTAAAGCAAACGCTTCTTGCTGCTGGTTGGCCAGAAAAAGCCGATGCCGCTCAAGCCAACCTGCCGGCCATTGTGGGATTGTTGTTGATATTGGTGGTGGCGTTGGCGCTGATTACGGGCCCGCAAACGGCGGTGTTGGCAGAGTTGTTTCCCGCGCGCACGCGCTACACGGCCGCCGCATTGCCACATAATTTAAGTGCGGGTTGGATCGGCGGCATGTCTCCGTTCATGGTTACGCTCATCGGCACGCGCATGGGCGATGTATCGTTGGGCATTTGGTATCCCGCTGGCTTGTTGAGTTTGGCGTTTGTGGTGGGTCTGCTATTCTTACCGGAGACCCGCAACACGCCGCTGGAACATTAACTGCAAACGCTGCCGATATTCAGAGCAAAGAAATCGTTTTTCTCTATGTGCTCTCTGATCTCTGTGGCAAAAAGGATTTTGAATTATGGAAATTAATCTCACCCGCCCCGACGATTGGCATCTACATCTGCGCGATGACGCACTAATGAAATCGGTGCTGCCTGACACAGCTCGCCAATTCGCGCGCGCCATCGTGATGCCCAATTTACGTCCCCCAGTGACGACTACATTGCAAGCACAAGCCTACCATTCACGCATTGTTGCCGCGTTGCCAGCGGGTGCAAAGTTCGAGCCGCTGATGACGCTGTACCTCACTGACAATACCTGCGCAGCAGAAATTCGCGGCGCGAAAGAAAGCGGTATCGTCCATGCCGTAAAACTGTATCCGGCGGGGGCAACGACCAATTCCGATGCTGGCGTGACTGATCTGCGCAAGACCTATGCCGCATTGGAAGAAATGCAACGCTGCGGCATGCCGCTTTTAGTACACGGCGAAGTGACCAACGCTGACATCGATATCTTCGATCGCGAAGCTGTGTTCATCGACAAAGTACTTCAGCCACTGTTAAAAGATTTGCCAAATTTGCGCGTGGTGTTTGAGCACATCACCACACGAGAGGCAGTGCAGTTTGTGGTCAATGCGCCGGACAATATTGCCGCGACCATCACGGCGCATCACCTGCTCTACAATCGCAACGCCATGCTGGTCGGTGGCATTCGCCCACACTATTATTGCTTGCCCGTGTTGAAGCGCGAGATGCACCGTGAGGCACTAATCCAAGCAGCGATTAGCGGTAGCCGTCAATTTTTTCTTGGTACAGATAGCGCGCCGCATGCGCAACACACCAAAGAAAATGCCTGTGGCTGCGCTGGCTGCTACACCGCGCATGCAGCGATTGAGCTGTACGCCGAAGCATTTGAAGCAGCGGGTGCGCTGGATAAACTAGAAGGCTTTGCCAGCTTTTTTGGTGCTGATTTTTATAATCTCCCGCGCAACACCGACAGCATCACGCTACGTAAAGAAGAGTGGCAAGTACCAGCAACAATTGGATTTGGCGAGCATCAGTTAGTACCGTTGCGAGCAGGTGAAAAGATGCAGTGGAAGTTGATATAACGCGATGCCAATCGAAAACTACCTTGATACTTTTCCTGTCCTTGGAGATCGTGTTTTCTTGCACGCCTCTTGTCAAATCATTGGTGATGTAAAGATCGGTGAAGATAGCTCCATCTGGTGTAACGCGGTGTTACGCGGTGACGTGAACCGCATTGAAATTGGTCGCTGTTCCAATGTGCAAGACTTATCCACGTGTCACGTATCGCACAAGACGCCTGAAAATCCGCAAGGGTCGCCACTCATTATTGGTGACTATGTAACAGTGGGACATTCAGTAATTTTGCACGGTTGCCGCATTGGTAACGAATGCTTAATTGGCATGGGTTCGATCATCATGGACGACGCCATTATTCCTGATCGGGTAATGATCGGCGCGGGGAGTCTGGTTTCGCCAAATAAGAAATTAGAATCTGGCATGCTTTATATGGGCCGTCCAGCCAAAGCCGTGAGATCGCTAACGGAGGATGAGATCGCCTATTTGAAGTATTCTGCAGAGCACTACATGCGGGTAAAAAATAACTATTTAAACGGCAGTAAAAAGTAAGCAGAAAGATTGTTGAACATGACAACGAAAAACCAAGAAGAAATTTTCCGCGCCAAAGTAAATTTAGAAACCTCCACTATTCCGTGGAAAGAGTTGCAACGATTTTTTGCCAGTGGCTCTGCCATTTTTGTTGCGGCAGATTTAGATTTAGTCGAAGTGGCTTTTCAAATTTCCGAAGACAACAAGGCCCTTGTTGCCCAATGGCTAGCGCAGGGGGAAATCGGTCAAGTTACAGATGATCAAGCCCGCATTTGGTTTGATGCTGACACAGAGGTTTGGGCGGTAGTGGTAAGCCCTTATGTATTAATTCAGGAGATAAAAAATGTATTACATAGTTGAGAGTAACAAAACATTTGAACAAGCTGCAACCGATCTTGATGCGGCGGTAAAGCGTAATGGCTTTGGTGTGTTGCATGTACATGACATCGGCAATACGCTGCGCGGCAAAGGTCTTGAATTTGTAAATCAATGCCGTGTGTTTGAGGTTTGCAACCCTCATCAGGCTGCAAAAGTGATGGCCGCTGAGATGAAGTTGAACATGGCGTTACCTTGCCGCATTTCGGTTTATACCGAAGAGGGCAAAACTAAAATCGGCATGATTAAGCCAAGTGGCATTCTCGCCGCGCTTTCACAAGAGCCGTCGTTAGCAGGGGTTGCGCAGGAAGTGGAAGCCAAGACAATGCAGATGATTGATGAAGCAAAATAAATCCAAACTTCGTCACAATCCTGCATTGCTTACAAAAAATCACTTCTTGCATATTGAATATATGCGTCGTCGTATTTTTTTATTCGCGCCTTGTCTTGTTTATAACCAGCCACTTGCCAGCTTGCTGGCTTAGAGGAGTGGCTAGTAGACGCATCAGAATTTCGGGTTTATTAAATGTTTCTTAGTCGCTTTAAAAATTACTTAGTGCGGAATTGGCGCTCGCTTGCGATCAATTCCGTTTTCATTTTAGCGATCGTGTTTGGTATGCGGCTGTGGCAACAGCGTGATGTGGTGTCAGGCCCTGCACCTGCGCTACCCGGCGTGACGTGGAAGGGTCAGCCAACGCTGGTGCATTTTTGGGCAACCTGGTGTCCGGTGTGTCGCGCCGAGCAAAGCACAATTCAGGCGTTTGCTAAGGATTATCCCAACACCGTTACGGTAGTAATGCAAAGTGGCGATAACGCGGCGGTGAGCAAATTTATGCAAGAGCAGGGACTCAGCTTTGCCGCAATCAACGATCCGAGTGGGGAGATGTCTGCATCGTGGGGCGTGCATGCCGTGCCCGCGAGCTTCATTGTTGACGGCTCAGGGCAGATTCGTTTTGTTGAGATTGGCTACACCACCGGCATTGGATTACGCCTGCGCCGATGGTGGGCACAATAACCGTCCGTTACTTTACTTCCACCTTTTTAATCGCAGACTCAATTCGCTGACACAAAGTTTTCAACACTTTGATGCGAGCGAAATTTTTGTCGTTGGCCTCAACCAATGTCCACGGTGCGAGGTTGGTGCTGGTACGGTCAACCATGTCGCAAATGGCTTGCTCATAGTCTTCCCACTTTTCGCGGTTACGCCAATCTTCATCGGTAATTTTGAAGCGTTTGAAGCCTGTTTTTTTGCGCTCTTCAAAGCGGCGCAGTTGTTCGTCTTTGCTGATGGTTAGCCAGAATTTAACCACCACTACTTTATGGCGATCTAACTGTGCTTCAAAGTCGTTGATCTCGTGATAAGCGCGCATCCAGTCCGCTTCGGAGCAAAACTTTTCTACGCGTTCAACTAACACACGTCCATACCAAGAGCGATCAAAAATGGTGACGCGACCTTTACGCGGAATGTGCCGCCAGAAGCGCCATAAATACGGCTGAGCGCGTTCTTCTTCGGTGGGCGCGGCAATCGGCACTACTTGATACTGTCGTGCATCTACCGCACTGGTAATGCGGCGCACACTACCGCCTTTACCCGCGGCATCATTGCCTTCAAACACAGCAACAACTGTAATTTGTTTGAAGCGCGGATCGCGGGTGAGCATCGCTAGCTTGCCCTGATATTTTTCCAGCTCCTCATTGAATTTTTTCTTCTCAATTTTTTGCGTGAGATCAAGCGTTTTTAAAATGTGTAGTTTGTCGATGGAAGGCAGCAAGGGCGCGGCACGAACCACGGCTTTTTTCTTCTCTTCGGTTTCAGCAATACGTTTGCGAATAGCCTCAAGAATCACTTTGCCAACAGTCAGGTTGCGATAGTGTGCCTCCGCGCCTTCAACGATAATCCAAGGCGCTTCAGCTGTGCTGGTATGACGAATCACACTTTCGTGAACCTTTAAAAACTTGTCGTAAAGTTTGTAGTGATCCCAATCGCGCTTGGTAACACGCCAACGCGTTTTAGGATTTTTCTCCAATAGTTTTAGGCGAGATTCTTGTTTGTCTTTGGAAAGGTGTAGCCAGAATTTAATGATCAGCGCGCCCTCATCGGTGAGCATTTTTTCTAGGCGTTTGGCACGCTCCAAGCTTTGATCTAGCTCCGACGTTTTAGTAAAACCCATTACGCGATTGAGAATGGGCCAGGTGTACCAAGAGCCCAGAAACACGCCGATGCGACCCTTGGGAGGTAGCGCCTGCCAAAAGCGCCACATCATTGGGCGTTCTAATTCTTCGTCAGAAGGTTCGCCCATACCGTGGGTGCGAATATAGCGCGGGTCCATCCACTCGTTGAGCAAATTCACTGTCTCGCCACGACCGGCGCCATCGACCCCACCAATCAAAATAATCACCGGAAATTTTGCTTTTTCTGCGAGATCAAATTGCGCATCCAATAGCGCCTCGCGCAGCTTTGGCACCTCAGCATCGTAAGTGGCTTTGTCTATTTTGTGTCCTAGCTCTGCAGATTCAAACATGATGCCTCCTCGTGATTAAAGTTGCTCCGGTGCGATGACCAGTTTTAAAACGGTTTCTTCATGGTTCGTGCGCTGGCGTTTGCTCAGCCAGACAATCGAGCCTTTTTTAACGCTCCAATAATGCTCGGTTCCCGTCATTAGAAATGAGGCCACTTCGCCGATCCACGGCTGATGTCCAACGAGCAGGGTCGTACCCGTTGCATTCGGCCAGCCCGATGCGGTAATCGCGGACTGGGCGCTCATGCCGGGGCTAATGGCAGGTTCAGTGATGAATTTTTTGTTGAGTGCACTAGCGGTTTGCTGAGTGCGCAAGGCGGGACTCACGATGATGCGCGTATCGCTGGGCATGCGCGCAGATAAAAACTCTGCCATGCGTGCGGCTTGCTGTTGTCCCTTTTTAGTTAACGCGCGATTCATATCGGGCACGCCATCCACCGCCTCGGCATGCCGCCACAAGATCAGATCCATCAGTATTTATTCTCAATAATTACAATATGATCGGCAGAATATACCGTATATACTGATTTCGCCATACCCACATTTGAGGAGAACGAAATGACGGACAAAAAACCTGTAAAAAAAGCGCTAGTGTTACGTAATTCGGTAGCGCCAAAAACGGCG
The DNA here is from genome assembly GCA_030690855.1 of Gallionellaceae bacterium. Taxonomy (GTDB): domain Bacteria; phylum Pseudomonadota; class Gammaproteobacteria; order Burkholderiales; family Gallionellaceae; genus PALSA-1006. Next base: position 6,147 of record JAUYFR010000088.1, on the reverse strand, counting down.
GCAGTCAGCGTTGAACCTAAAGAAAAGAAAGAGAAAAAGCCAAAAGTGGTGCGCGATAGTTTCACTATGCCGCAAGTTGATTACGATCTAATTGCTGAGCTCAAACAGCGCGCACAAAAGGCGGGTTTGCACGTCAAAAAGAGCGAGCTATTGCGTGCAGGTTTACAGGTGTTAGCGAAACAAACCGCCGCGCAATTGAAACAGACTGTAGTGAATCTGGAAAAGATTAAAACAGGCCGACCAAAAAAAGATTAATCAATATAATCAAACTGTTAGGTGGTTGCTGTGACGCATTATTCAGCCGTGACGGCAGGCTTACTGGCTAAGCTTTCTAGCAATGTTTTCTGCGCGCACTTTTCTACCGCGCGCGATGTTTTCAATGTCCAGCCGCCTTCGCTATTCATGTCCCATGCTTGGCAGTTATCTTGCAGGTAAACTTTTAAACCTTCTTCGATCACGCGTTTTTTCAGCCTAGGATCGAGCAGCGGGAAGCATGCTTCGATGCGGCGGAAGAAATTGCGATCCATCCAATCCGCACTCGACAAATACACGTCGTGAGCCAGATTGTTGCGGAAGTAGAAGATGCGCGTGTGCTCTAAAAAGCGTCCGATGATCGAGCGCACGGTGATGTTTTCAGAGAGTCCCGGCACCCCAGGGCGTAGAGCGCAAACACCGCGAATGATGAGCTCGATTTTGACACCGGCTTTTGAAGCCTCATAAAGCTCCTGAATAATTTCAGGTTCCAGCAAGGCGTTCATCTTCGCAATGATGTGTGCCACCTTGCCAGCTTTGGCAAGCTTAGCTTCATTTTGAATCGACTTGATGACTTGGCTGTGCAAAGAAAAGGGCGATTGCCATAAATGTAGCAACTTGCTGGATTTACCCAAACCAGTGAGCTGCACAAAAACCTGATTCACATCAGAGCAAATTTCTTCGTTGCAAGTGAACAAGCCAAAATCGGTATAGAGCTTGGCGGTGCGAGGATGGTAATTGCCGGTACCAAGGTGAACATAGCGGCGTAACTTGCCGTCTTCACGGCGAATAATCATCACCATTTTGGCGTGCGTTTTGTGACCGACCACGCCGTACACCACATGTGCGCCGGCCTGCTCCAGACGGCTAGCCCAATTGATATTCGCCTCTTCATCAAAGCGCGCTAGCAGCTCCACCACAACGGTAACTTCTTTGCCGCCTTGCGCAGCGGTGATGAGTGCTTCCATCAGCGCAGAATCCGCGCCAGTACGATAAATAGTTTGTTTGATTGCCACCACCTGTGGATCGGTAGAGGCTTGTTGAATAAAGTCGATAACCGGACGGAATGACTGATAAGGGTGGTGTAATAGCACATCACCTTTACGAATTAGCTTGAACATGTCCGCGCCCTTTTTTTGCAACGAGGGAGGCGTGCCGGGGACAAAGGTGGGGAACTTCAAATCATCGCGATTCACTTCATCGGGAATGCGCATCAAGCGCACCAAATTCACCGGGCCATGCACCCGATATAAATCGTCGGGTTTGAGATCAAACTGCTGCAATAAAAAATCGGCCATTTCTGGCGTGCAGTTGTCGGCGACTTCAAGACGTACAGCATCGCCAAAATGGCGCTGCGGCAATTCGCCTTGCAAACTGATGCGTAAATTTTTGACCTCTTCCTCGTCCACAAACAAATCGCTATTGCGGGTAACGCGGAACTGGAAACAACCCATGACTTCCATGCCAGAAAATAATTCGCCCACATGAGCGTGCAGAATGGAAGACAAAAACACGAACCCATATTCACAGCCAGAAATTTCTGGCGGCATCAAAATGGTCCGTGGCAACATACGAGGTGCTTGCACAATGGCTTTAGCAGAATTGCGACCGAAGGCATCTTTGCCATCCAGCTCCACGGCAAAATTCAAACTTTTATTCAGCACACGGGGAAACGGATGTGAAGGATCCAGTCCAATCGGTGTAAGAACCGGCATCACTTCACGCATGAAATAATCTTTTACCCAAGCGCTCTGAGCTTCATTCCAATGCGTGCGACGTAAAAAATGCACGCCACATTGTGCGAGAGTGGGCGTTAGATCTTTATTAAAAATTAAATATTGTTTTTCAATAATTTGATGCGCTTGGTCACGCACGCGTCGGAGAATACTTGGCGCAGCCATGCCATCTGGACCGCTGCTTTCCACACCGAGCTTGATTTGCTCTTTTAATCCCGCCACGCGAATCTCAAAAAACTCATCGAGATTGCTACTCACAATACATAAATATTTGAGTCGCTCAAGCGGAGGAATGTTGGGATTCTCTGCCTGCGCGAGTACGCGGCGATTGAATTCCAACAAACCTAGCTCACGATTAAGAAACTGCTGTGGTGGATATTTTTTAGTCATTTTTAATACGACCCGAGTAGGGGAGTTCACCTGACAAGTCGGACTGAAGTCCGACCCACGGTTTAATGAATTAAGGTGCTGGGGGAACGTAGCCCGCTACTGCCGCTGTGGGCCCGCCAAAGAAATACTTCTCCATTTGCTCGGCTAGAAACTTGCGCGCTTGTGCGTCCGCTAGATTCAGGCGATTTTCGTTCACCAGCATAGTCTGAAATTTGATCCAACCCGCCCACGCTTCCTTCGACACGTTGTCGAATATCCGCTGTCCGAGAGGGCCGGGGTACATTGGGCGATCTAGCCCCTCCGCTTCGCGACCGAGTTTTACGCACTGTACTGTTCTTGCCATTTTTGAGACTCCATAGGGGTTAAGAATAAAAAATTATTGTGACACGGTGATGACACAACGCGACCGATATTTCGTTGGTCGGGTTTCCCCGAAGGGGTTCTCGTACCCTCTGGGTGTAACCTGACGCTTAAATTTTGTTTAAGAGCTCTGTTGGGCTAAGGCCCAACCTACAAAACCTAGCAACTATTTTAGCGTTTTCATAAACGCTTTTGAACGCCGCTGATAGTTGTAGAGCGCTTTCTTTTCTGCGGGTAACTGGCTTGGCTCAACTTCATTAAAGCCGCGCTCAACAAACCAATGCGCAGTGCGCGTGGTCAGCACAAATAATTTTTTAAAGCGCTGATTTTTTGCTTCCGAACTCATGTGATTGAGTAAAGCATCACCATATCCGTGCCGACGATATTGTGCATGAACCGCCATACAGGCTAGTTCAGCCGCCTTTTCATCAGGGAAAGGATATAGCGCCGCACAACCGATGATGCGATGGTCGTGCTCCATCACTACGAAGCGCTCGATCTCGCGCTCTAGCAGTTCGCGTGAACGTCGCACCAAAACACCTTCTTCTTCTAGCGGCTCCAGCAATTTGAGAATGCCGCCCACATCATCAATCGTGGCATCGCGAATCGTGTTCAGCGTGCTCTCAACCACCATGCTGCCAATTCCATCATCGGAAAATAGCTCCTGTAACAGCGAACCATCGTGATGGCGGCTGATCAAATGAGTGCGAGCAACACCAGCCTCGCATGCGCGCACCGCACACGGCAAAAACAAACCGATGTCATCTGGCAATTTGCGTTTACTGGAGAGTACGGCATTCGCAGTGGCAATCGTCAATTCGCGTAACAGTTTGTCCTGTTTATCCATCACGCCATCGGTATCCATCAAGAAGATCAGTTTGTCGGCATCCAATGCAATCGCAGTAGTGGTGGCGACATCTTCCAGCGTGAGGTTGAAAATTTCGCCAGTGGGTGAATAGCCCAGCGACGACAGCAACACCACCTCGTTGAATTCGAGTCGATCTTTAATCGCCGCCACATCCACTTTGCGCACACAGCCGGTGTACAGTAGATCAACGCCGTTAATCACGCCCATCGGTTGCGCGGTAATGAAGTTGCCGCCCGCTACGCGAATATCAGCATTGGCCATCGGCGAGTTTGCCAGCCCCATTGATAGCAATGCTTCGACTTCTAGCCGCGTGCGACCCACCGCCTCTTTCACGCACTGCATGGTCGCCGCATCGGTGAGGCGTATGCCTTGGTGATAGTGGTCAGAGATGTCATTGCGCGAGAGGTGTTGCTCAATTTGCGGCCGTGCACCGTGTACCAGCACCAGATGCACGCCGAGGCTGGCAAGCAAATTAAAGTCATGTGTCAGCTCGACAAACTTGCCATCGGCGATGACCTCGCCTCCAAAAGCAACTACAAAAGTTTTACCACGAAATGCGTTGATGTAAGGCGCAACGGAACGAAACCAATTGACGAATTCAGTGGAGTGATGAGCGGGAGTTTGTGGCATTTAAATACAATCAAGCGCAGTTGTGATGGTGTGCAGTATCTAGCAACAAGGTTGCGGGATCAATAGTGCTTATACCTAGGCCCGTAATTTTTTTCTTAAAGTAATCAAATATATTGCCGCTAATGGAAACACTGAGCTTAATTTTGGGTGTACATTTGTCAGCGGTGAAATATCACCAGACAACTTTTCTATTTTAATAGGGGCGATACGATGAGCTTAAATAAAACAAATTTGGTTAAACATGTAGGTCTTTCTTTGACAGCTGCGGCAGTGCTGTTTTTCAGCAACGCAGTGCTGGCAGGCGAAACTCCGGCTAGTTTAAAAGGCGCCACGCTGGTTGATGCGGCTAAAGTGAAGTCTTTGATTGATGGTGGTGCAAAGGCGATTGATGCGCGCGTTGCCAACGAGTATGCAGAAGGACATATCAAAGGTGCCTTGAGTGTTCCGTACAAAGAAAAGAGTGCAAAAGCTGCCGATTTTGATGCAAGTCAGGACAGTATCGATTTGTCTAAATTGCCAGCGGATAAAAGTGCGGGACTGGTTTTTTATTGCAATGGCGCTGAATGCTGGAAAGGCTATAAAGCCGCAGCGGCAGCCGTTAAAGGTGGTTACAAATCGGTTTATTGGTTTCGTCTAGGCTTCCCTGAGTGGAAAGCTAAAGGCTACCCGGCAGAGTAAGGTTTGAAACCGGCGGTGCGTGCACCGCCGGTCAAGTTATGTAATTGCTGCTTATGATTTCGCAGAGCTGAGTTTTAGGAGTAGTGAATATGAACCTCAAAACACTTAAATCGAAACTGTTGATCAGTTTCTCATTAGCCGTATTGGCTTCTTTAATATTGACGATTGTTGATGTCTATAGCGTGAATAAGAGTAATGGCGCGCTAGCGAATGTATATCAAAACCAAATGCTGCCAACCATGGCGCTGCAAGAAATAGATAGCCACGTTAAAGAAATTCGTTTTCGCATGGCTGGAGTGTCGCTTGACCTGATGCCGACGGTGGGTTCGCGCAATCATCTCAAAGAGGTGCGCGGTAAAATCATGTCGGATTGGGATGACTTCAAAGCGGCGACAGCGAATAACGCATTTAGCGAAGATGCGAAAACACAAGTTGCCAAGATAGACAAACAAATCGCGCTATTGCCAGAATTTTTAAACAGGCTGGACAAGGCTTACGCCGAGGACCAAAAATCATTGATTACCCCGATGTTGGAAGATGACTGGCCGGCATTTCAAGGTGGCTTAATCAAGCCAATTTCGTTGCTGCTACCCGAACAGCAACTTGCGGTAAAACAGACTTACGAAAGCAGTGACGCGAACGGTAAGAAGTTGCTTATCTTGGGGATATCAATCTTTAGCGTGAGTTTGGTGCTGCAACTTTTATTCGGTTGGTGGGTATTGTCGGGTATTAGCCACGGCCTCGCCGCATTGCAGCCCGCCATTGCACAAATGGCTCAAGGCAACTTAGTGCTGAAAATGAACTATAAAAGCGAAGATGAGTTTGGCGTGATGGCGAAATCTTTGGAAGAGACGGCCACTCGTTTGCAACAAATCGTGGCAGGCGTGAAATCAGTCGCGGATAACGCTGCGGCACAGTCGGTATCATTGTCGGGACGTGTGGAGCGTTTGATTGAGAGGGATAAACAATTCAGCGCAAAAGTGACGACCGTTGCCAGTAATATGGAGCAAATCGCGGCATCTAATGCCGAGGTTGCAAACATGGCCTCTAGTGCGGCGGATGCAGCGCACCTTAACGAAGAGCTCGCACACAGCGGCAATGTAAACGTCGCCGAAAATATGGCGGTGATTGACGGAGTGGTCACCACCGTTAATAACTCGGTGAATATCGTTAGTCAGCTGAATCAGTCAATTCAAAAAATTGACCAAATCGCTAATGTGATAAAAGAAATTG
>JAUYFR010000080.1 GCA_030690855.1 Gallionellaceae bacterium | reverse complement strand
GAATTTGCTATTTATTATTGATAATTCCGGCAGTATGGATTGGGCGTTTATGCCGGATTCGGTTTACTATAATAATGGCAAGTTTTGTTACCGCAATAATTACTACAACGGCGTGTATTACAACCCAGACCTCACCTATGCCTTACCCATAAAAAGCGACAAAACTTATTATTTGAATTCTAGTTTTACCGCAGCGAAAACGAATGGCTTTGGAGGGACAACAACGGTAAATCTATCAACCTCTTTTATGACGGGAAATGATTTTGCTGGACAAGCCGCGTACTACTATAAATATACAGGAACAACCCCTGCCGCACCTGTGCGTGGAACTTGTTACGCCGATACCAGTTATACCAAAATAGTCGTTAGCAGTACCTCCGGCCCTGGCAGTACTGACGAGCAAATCAATTTCGCCAATTGGTACAGTTATTACCGTACACGCTTGCTCACCATGAAGAGTGCCGCTGGCATTGCGTTTAGCGAACTTGATAACCATTATCGAATTGGACTAATGAAGATTAGTCAGACGGCACCCGTGGTGAATTTAGATACCTTCGAAAGCACTCACCGTGATACTTGGTATAGCTCACTTTATGCAATATTAACCAGTGGTAGCACTCCATTGCGTCGCTCATTGTCAGATGCTGGTCGTTACTATGCAGGCAAGCTATCAGTTACCGATCCGGTTCAATATTCATGCCAACAGAACTTCACTATTCTTTCTACCGATGGCTTTTGGAACGGGGATGATGGATACACGTTTGATGGAATCACTCCCGTCGGAAATCAAGATGGTACAGCCGGTCGGCCAATGTACGATGGCGCGCAGGCGGGGACCACGGTAACAACAACCTATACACGAAATACCTATTCTGAGACAGGAACCGCAATATCAGGCACATCACCTACAGGCGTTAATTGCAACTCCAACTATAGGCGAATTGTTATTACTCCCGAGACCAGAAGTTGCAGTGTAACGGGTGGAGTAGAAACTTGTACCGCATCAGTAAGCGGCACAAAAGTTTATCAGTCTCCTTACACGTACGATAAGACAACTTGCGTTCATAAAGATACGATTTCGGCCCCGAGCGCGACTACATGGGTGGCGGGTACGGCAGTAACAACTGCAGGTAGTATTGGCGGAAGTAGCGATAGTCTGGCGGACGTTGCTATGTATTATTACCAGACGGATCTGCGCACCAGCACTCTTGCGAATTGCACCGGTGCAGTAACTGGGGAGGACGTTTGCCAAAATAATGTATTCATAAGTAGCACTGACAACAACACCCAGCAACACATGACTACCTTCACACTTGGTTTAGGTGCCAGTGGGCAGATGGCTTATTCGGCTAGTTACTTAAGCGATACGGCAACCACCAGTGCTTATGTGGCAGTAAAGCTAGGCAGCACCGCGAGTACTTCAGTGTGCACTTGGCAAACTGCGGGTACGACATGTAACTGGCCGATACCGGCCGCAGATTCTCTTAAAAACATTGATGATCTGTGGCATGCGGCGGTGAATGGTCGTGGTGCCTACTTTAGTGCGGAGGATCCAACAACGCTGACCTCCGGTCTTGCTCAAGCACTGGCCGGCATCAATGCACGTAAAGGTGCTGCTGCGGCGGCTGCGACAAGTACTCTTAACCCAGTGGCTGGCAATAACTATGCCTACGTTGCCAGTTACACCACAATGGCCTGGAAGGGTAACTTGGAATCGCGTGGTATCAATACCGATACGGGAGTGGTCAGTGAAAATGCGACTTGGTGTATACAAGATGTCGTAGCGAGTACCTGCGCCACCCCAGGCACTATTGTTGCCGAAACAAGTGGTGACACTACTGTTTATAACTGTGTAACGCCAAACTCAGTAATCTGTACCGGAGGCGTGCTAGAGGGAACCAACTGCAAGGTGCAAATGGCAACGGCTTGTACTGGCACTATGAACGCCAAAGTGGCTGATGCAAGCGATACTCGAACAATCAAGACCGCCAATAGTACCGGTACGGCACTGATTGATTTTGCTTATGCCAATCTTACCGCAACCCAGCAAGGTTATTTTGGCGCAACCCAAATAGGCACACTCAGCCAGTGGTCCTCACTCACCACAACCCAAAAAACTGTAGCGGCAGGTGCTAATTTAGTTAACTTTGTGCGCGGGCAATACGGTTACGAAGATCGTACGTCTAATGTTGTGGATAACCGCTTGTATCGTTATCGTGAGGCTGTGCTTGGTGATGCGCTGGAGTCACAACCTGCTTATATGGGGCCGCCAGTGTTTAGCTATCCTTACGCGGGCTACAGCGACTATAAAACTGCGCAAGCTGGCCGTGCTGCGACAGTGTATATGGGTGCCAACGACGGCATGATGCATGCTTTTGCTGCTGATACAGGAATTGAGCGCTGGGCGTATGTGCCAAGCATGGTAATGCCAAATTTGTGGAAATTGGCAGATAGTAATTATGCAATTTTGCACACGAACTTCGTCAATGGTAGCCCGGTGACATCCGATATTTATTGCCCTTCGAACTGTGGCGGTGCGACAAATGGCGTAACGAGTGCATCATGGCGAACAATTGTAGTGGCAGGCCTGAATGGCGGTGGTCGCGGTTATTATGCTTTGGATATTACCGACCCTGTTGCACCTGTTTTATTGTGGGAATTCACACCAACAACCGGTATTGGAAAATTTCAAGACGACGGTGTGGGTTACGGTTTTGGTCAACCGATCATCACGCGGAAAGTGGATGGTACATGGGTAGTGTTGGTGACTTCTGGTTACAACAATACCAGTCCTGGGGATGGTAATGGTTATTTGTATGTGTTGAACGCGAGCACTGGCGCGATCATTAGCAAAATATCAACAGGGGTGGGCAGCACCACAACCCCTAGCGGTCTAGCTAAAATTGCCGGTTGGAACGATGTGCCAGCGGGCAACCAGACTGGTTATGTGTATGGTGGTGACTTGCTAGGTAATCTCTGGCGCTTTGACATCAATAGCACAACGTTAGCCACAATTGGTACGGGTGATGTAATGAAATTTGCGGCATTGTTTTCGGATAGCGCAGGCACTAGCCCTCAGCCAATTATGACTACGCCTACTCTGGGTAAAATTGCAGAACAGCGGGTAGTATTTATTGGTACGGGCAAGTATTTGGAAACGAGCGACCTTACAACCACACAAACGCAAACTATATATGCGATAAAAGATGCTAATGCGACTGGCGTACTGACTAACCCTCGAAACTCTTTAGTACGACAAACACTAAGTAACAACCCGGATGGCACCTCTACGCGTCTTGTGACCAATAATACGGTTGATTTTTATACTGGGCGAGGTTGGTTTGTTGATTTACCGGACAGTGGCGAACGTGTAAATATTGACAGTAAATTAGTGCAAGGCACTTTGATTGTTCCTTCAATAGTCCCTTCAAATACCGTTTGCTCTCCAGGCGGGTATGGCTGGTTAAATTATTTTAATTACGCCACTGGAGGTGCGGTTGATATATCAACCAATAAAGCTTCAGATAAATATGACGCCACCATTGTTGGTGTAAACGTAATTTATGTGGACGGTACGCCCAAAGTGGGTGTTGTGACATCAACTGACCCGACACCTGACTTAAATTCAAATGTGCGATTTTCCGGAAGCTCGCCGCGCTTTTCAAGCAGGCGAGTTATTTGGCGGGAGCTAATTCCGTAAGTAATTGGTAATCAAAAATCAACGACGCCTTTGGGTGTCGTTATTAATTATGTATTACTCAATATAATCAACAAGTTAAATGGTTTTGCCGCTATCGCGCAATCCTATTGATTTCAAGCTTGGCAATGTAGCAGCAGGAATAACTTCAACGTTTGGCGCAAGCGGGTAGCCTTGTTCAACAGGGGCAATCACATAAGTTTTGCTTAGTTTCAAATCGTCAATCGCTGTCCAGCCGCCCTTGGATAGAGTGGGCGCACTAGAAAACTTAATTTCAAATCCAACACGTTGATTGCCACGCTCAGCGACCACATCAATTTCCGCACCGGCGGCAGTGCGATAAAACGACAGCTGCCATTGGGGCCCCAATAGTTGCGCAAGTTGTTCAAGCGCCCACCCTTCCCAAGAGGCACCAATCACGGGATGTCCAGAAAGTGCATTGAGATCAGTTATGCCGAGCAAGGTATGAAGTAACCCGCTATCGCGCAAATATATTTTTGGCGACTTGACCAAGCGTTTACCTAGGTTGCTATGCAGCGGCAGTAATCGCCGCACCATGTAGGTTGACTCTAAAATATCTAAGTAATGCTCGACGGTTGGCGCTGACACGCCAAACCCCGAGGCAAGACGCGAGGCGTTCCACATTTGTCCGTGTAGATGAGCGATCATTTGCCAGAAACGTCGAAGTGTTGTGCCCGGCACGCGAATTCCAAAAGAGGGAATGTCGCGTTCTAAGTGGGTTGTGATAAACGACTCTCGCCACAAATAGGAGGATTGCTCTGTTGAGGCGAGCCAACTAAGAGGATAGCCGCCACGTAGCCAAAAATTTTGTAATTCAATATGAGTTGGAGAGATTTCTCCAATATCAAAAGGGGCAAGCTCATGGAATGCAATTCGCCCTGCTAGTGACTCTGACGCTTGGCGCAATAAGTGAGGCGAAGCAGAACCTAAAAGTAAGAAACGTCCTGGGTGACGATCGTTATCAATTAACGAACGTAACAGAGGGAATAGTTCGGGCTGGCGCTGAATTTCATCAAGCACAATGAGGTGATTAGGATAGCGAGTTAGAAACAACTCAGGATCGGCGAGCTTCGCCAAATCCGAAGGGCGTTCTAAGTCTAAATAAAGACTATCTGAATATTGTGCGGCGATGATTTTTGCAAGCGTTGTTTTCCCCGCTTGACGAGGCCCAAGAAGCGCAACTGCCGGAAAATCTAGTAGCGATTGAGAAAGAGTAGAGAGTAGCTTGCGATTTATCATCCTTGTATATTAAAAGATAGCATTTCAATATGCAAGGATGAATGTCGCGGATATAAGTGGCGTTTATTAACCGCTATTGCGTAGCCCCGCCGCAATACCGTTAATAGTTAAATGAATCGCGCGTTTAACTTTTTCGTTATCGTCGCCGTCACGATGACGCTGCAATAATCCGACTTGCAGGTGATTGAGCGGATCGATGTAAGGCGTGCGAGTGGTCAAGCTGCGTGCCAGTGTTGGATTTTCTTCCAGCAAGGTTGAAGCACCGGTGATGGCAAACAGCATTTCGACCGTACGCTCCCACTCTGCTTCAATCTCGCTAAAGATGCGGGTGCGTAAGGCTTCGTCTTTAACCAACTCGGCATAGCGTGAGGCGATACCCATATCCGTTTTGGAAAGCACCATGTCCATGTTGGAAAGCAGGCCACGGAAAAACGCCCAGTTTTTGTTCATGGCTTGTAGTTGTTTCAAGCCTGCTTCGCCTTCGCGCTCGACAAACTGTTTTGCGGCACTACCAAAGCCATACCAGCCCGGCAGAATTGCGCGGTTTAAGCTCCAACTAAACACCCAAGGAATCGCACGCAGATCTTCGATGTTATCCATTGCTTTACGTGACGATGGACGGCTACCGATATTGAGTTCGGCAATTTCGCGAATCGGTGTGGCGGCAAAGAAGTAGTCGGTGAAGCCGGGGGTTTCGTAAACCAGTTTGCGGTAAGCCGCGAAAGCATCCGCGCTGAGGGACTCAACAATGCGGTGGAATTCCGGCATGGTGGAGTCATCGCCGTGATGATGGACTAGTGTGGCCTCTAAAGTTGCGGCAACTAAAATTTCCAAATTACGACGTCCAATTTCGGGGTCGGAATATTTGCTGGAAATGACTTCGCCTTGTTCGGTAATGCGAATTTGCGCGTTCACGCTGCCGGGTGGCTGTGCCAAGATCGCTTGGTAGCTAGGGCCACCGCCGCGACCCACTGTACCGCCACGGCCGTGGAAAAGACGCAATTCGATGCCATGCTTTTCAAATACCTTAACCAATACCAGCTCGGCTTTGTACAGCTCCCAATTAGCGGTGAGGTAGCCTCCGTCTTTGTTGCTGTCGGAATAGCCGAGCATCACTTCTTGGGTGTCGCCACGGCTTCTCAATAATTCGCGATAAAACGGAATCGAGAACAAGTCATCCATGATGGGGCCACAACCTTGCAAGTCGGCAATGGTCTCAAACAGCGGAATGATGTTGACGTGGAGCGTAGGCGTTTTGCCCAATTCCAGTAGGCCACTTTGCTGCACCATGAGTGCAACTTCGAGCAAATCGCTGACGGCATCGGCTTTAGAGATGATGTAGTTAGGTAATGCTGCACGGCCAAAACGTTGATGAATTTCGGCTGCGGCGTGCATCAAGTTCAATTCGCCTTGCACGATTTCAGGGAATTTCTCCATCTCAGTAGCGAGTGGTTTTCCGGCTTGTAATGCTTTAAGCAACACATCACGGCGCTCGTTTTCAGTGAGTGAGCTGTAGGTAATTTGTAACAGAGCGCTAACCACTTGTTCATGCACGCCGCTATGTTGACGCATGTCGATAGGGGCTAAATGGAAGCCGAAGACTTGCGCGGCACGGCGCAAGTCAGCGAGACGACCACGCGACAAATAGGTGGCGCGATGGTGTTCAAGTGAATGAATAACGAGATCAAGGTCAGCAATAAATTCTTCAGCGTGCTCATAGCCGACAACCGATTTGTTCACCGGATGCAAATGGCCTACATGATGGCCGAGGCGTTCGGTGGTGACGACGAGGCGCGCATAGATTGAGATCATGGCGCGGCGATAAGGCTCGTCCTCACGGCTGACTGCTTTGTCTGGGGAGTTGTTGGCAAACGCTTCGAGTTCGGCGCTCACTGTGACTAGGCGATTGCTGAGGCTGAGGCGATTACTGAGTAATTCGGTTTCTGCTAAATAATATTCAAGTGCGGTCGCTGAGTGACGCTGAGCAGCGTCCAACATGACTTTGTGGGTAACGAAAGGATTGCCATCGCGGTCACCGCCGATCCAACTACCGACACGCAAAAATGGCGGCAAATTGAGACGCTCACCAAAGCGAGCTTCGATTTGTTTTTCAAGACCCCCATAAAGTTTTGGGATTTCTTTGAGGAAGGTGTAATCGTAAAACGATAAACCGTTCTTTACTTCATCCTGCACGGTGAGCTTGGTGGTACGCAGCATGCGTGTTTCCCACAAGATCAGAATAAAGCGATGTAAGGCTTCTTCATTTTCAGCCAACTCATCCGGCGTCATATCGAGGCGATCGCGGTCAGCCAACAACTTTGAAATGATCAACTGACAATTCAAAATGCTCTTACGTTGTACCTCAGTTGGGTGTGCGGTGAGCACGGGTGAAATGACGGCTTTATCGAAAAATGCCTGTAGCGCAGCGGCATCAACATTTTTTTCTTTAGCGCGATCCAAAGCCAGTTGCACGCTGCCTTCTTGTGGCGGTGAGCCCGCTTTCAAATGGGCACGGCGACGGCGATTGTGGTGCATGTCTTCGGCAATGTTAGAAAGCTGAGAGAAATAACTGAAGGCGCGAACGACCAATAAAGTTTCGTCAGGCGAAAGTGCGTCGAGCAGTTCTTCAAGCTGCGCACGGTCGTGATCCTCTTGTGATTTACGGAAGCGCACTGCGGTGCGGCGAACATTTTCGATTAGTGCGTAAGTTTCTTCGCCTTCTTGCTCGCGTAGCGTGTCGCCCAAGATTCGGCCAAGTAAACGAATATCATCGCGTAAAGGAACATCTTTACTAGAGAGATCAGCGGGGGTGTTTAGCAGGTTCATGACGTTCTTCTTCAACATAGGGTCAACGCGAGTAATTAAGGCTCATGTTAGAATGCGCCGCAATAAATCAACAAGTAAATACTCAGGAAATTCAAATGAATCAGGTAGCTCAGACAACAACTGTTCCAAAAAAACTGGTCATCGCCTCGCGCGAAAGTGCTTTGGCAATGTGGCAAGCAGAGCACATTCGAGACCGACTGCGCGCATTATATCCACAAACGGACGTGAGTATATTGGGCATGACAACCCAAGGCGACCAAATTTTAGATGTGTCGCTTTCCAAAATTGGCGGCAAAGGCTTGTTCGTTAAGGAGCTAGAAACGGCACTTGAAAATGGCAGTGCTGACATTGCGGTGCATTCGCTTAAAGATGTACCTATGCATTTACCAGAGGGCTTTGTATTGGCCTGTATTGGCAAACGTGAAGACCCGCGCGATGCGTTTGTGTCGAATCATCATGCTAATTTAGAAGCGTTACCCGCTGGCAGCATTGTGGGTACTTCTAGCTTGCGTCGCGAAAGTCAGTTGCGTGCACGCTTCCCACACTTAAAAATCGAGCCTTTGCGCGGCAACGTGCAAACCCGTTTGCGCAAGCTGGATGAAGGGCAATATGCCGCTATTATTTTGGCGGCGGCTGGTTTGAAGCGTTTGGGTTTGGGAGAACGCATTCGCGCGTTTATCTCTAGTGAGGAGAGCTTGCCTGCCGTGGGCCAAGGCGCGCTGGGTATTGAGATTCGCGCGGATCGTAAAGATTTAGAAGCCGTATTGCGCCCTTTGCACGATGCGGAAACGGCAGCCTGTGTTTTTGCCGAACGTGCCATGAGCCGCGCTTTGGCAGGCAGTTGCCAAGTACCACTGGGCGGCTTTGCCGAGGTGCAAGGCGACAAACTGCGCATGCGTGGCTTTGTGGCTAGCCCTGACGGTAGCAAGATGTTGCGTGCCGAGCAAATTGGTAGCGTGAATGAACCTGAAGTATTGGGCAATGCCATTGCCGATGAATTGCTTAAGCAAGGCGCGGGAGCGATTCTCGCCGCATTGAATGGCTAATACTCCGCTGGCGGGGCTCAATATTGTGGTTACCCGCCCTCTTGAGCAGGCAGTGCAATTGCAGCAAGGTATCGAGCAATTGGGTGGCAGTGCCATTTTATTTCCTCTGCTTGAAATATCTCCACCTAAAGACTTAACTCCTTTGCGCCAAATGATTGCGCGGCTTGTTGAATTTAATCTGGTTATTTTTATCAGCCCAAATGCGGTGAAATATGGCATGGAGGTAGTCCGCGAATCGGGGATGTTGTCACGAATAAATTGTAGGTCGGGATTCATCCCGACAGCGGAGTGCGAAATAGAGGGCAGTCGGGATGAATCCCGACCTACAAAAGCCCCATTAGATTTACGTATAGCAGCAGTCGGCCAAGGCAGTGCAAAAGCATTGCGTGAATTGGGTGTCGAAAATGTGATCGCCCCTGTTGGGCAAAGCGACAGCGAGGCTTTATTAGCCTTGCCAGAATTACAAGAGGTTGAGGGTTGGAAGATTGCCATTTTTCGGGGGGATGGTGGGCGCGAGTTGCTGGGAGACACACTTAAACGGCGTGGCGCAGAGGTGGAGTACGTTACTTGCTATTTGCGCAGTAAGCCGCAACAAAACATTCAGCAATTACTGGATAAACAGCCACAGGCCATTATCGTGAGCAGTAGCGAGGCGCTGACTTATTTGACCGAAATGTTTGTAGAAGCTGGCGCAAGTTATTGGGCTGAAATGCCATTGTTTGTGTCACATGAACGCATTGCGGCAACGGCAAAAAATCTGGGGTGGCAGAATATCTACCAAACCGAAGCAGGGGATGATGGCGTGACTTCTGCGCTGATTGCGTGGGCGAGTGAACACCATTAACATGAGGCGAAATTAAGTGCAGCAAGATCGCTGCTTCTTTGCGTATTAGGAATTTTATGAGCGAGATAACTCAAATTAATCAAGATGTTACGGAAGATCCAAAAGCCGTAGAAAACGGCTCACTGAAGGCGAAGTCGCAGACGTTAGGTAACAATCCGGTGGTGAATCTCATCTCGCATCTGAGCATCACGCAGATGACGTTGGCGGTGTTGGTGGTGATTTTTCTGTGGCAGTGGTTTGATGCCAATAGCCAGATTAGTCAAATGCAACAGCAGCTAGCCAAGCGATTAGCTGAGATGGACGGGGTTAATAAAGCCCAGCAAACGCTTGCTGCGCAAAGCCAAGAAACGGTGCGCGAATTGGGTGGCAAATTAAGCGTATT
>JAUYFR010000060.1 GCA_030690855.1 Gallionellaceae bacterium | reverse complement strand
GGCAAATCCACCTTCATGAAAATTCTTGGCCGCGACTTGGAGCAATCCTCGGGCGAAGTCATGCTGGACAAAACCGAGCGCCTCGGCAAGTTGCGCCAAGATCAGTTTGCTTACGAAGACCGCCGAGTGCTCGATGTGGTGATGATGGGTCACGACGAAATGTGGGAAGCGATGTCTGAGCGCGATGAAATTTATGCCAACCCAGATGCCTCAGAAGAAGACTACATGCGCGCCGCCGATCTGGAGGCGACCTTCGCTGAATACGATGGCTACACCGCCGAAGCGCGTGCAGGCGAATTGCTACTAGGCTTAGGTATCGACATCAATTTGCATGGCGGCCCGATGAGTGCCGTCGCGCCGGGCTTCAAATTGCGCGTGTTGCTGGCGCAAGCGCTGTTCTCCAATCCTGATATTTTGCTGCTGGACGAACCGACCAACAACCTCGACATCAACACCATCCGTTGGCTGGAAGACATCCTTAACGCACGTAATTCAACCATGGTCATCATCTCGCACGACCGTCACTTTTTGAATAGCGTGTGCACTCACATGGCCGATTTGGATTACGGCAAGATCACCGTGTATCCGGGCAACTACAACGATTACATGCTGGCGTCTACTCAAGCACGCGAACAGCAATCGTCCGACAACGTCAAAGCCAAAGAAAAAGTCGCCGAGCTAAAAGCCTTCGTGGCGCGCTTCTCGGCCAACGCTTCTAAAGCCAAACAGGCTACTTCGCGCGCACGCCAAATCGACAAGATCAAGATCGAAGACATCAAGCCTTCGAGTCGCCAATATCCATTTATTCGCTTTGAATACGATGAGCGCGAGAAGCTGCACCGCGTTGCGGTTGAAGTACAACACATGAGCAAAGGCTATGACCGCATGTTGCTCTCGAACGTCAATTTCCGCATCGACGCAGGCGAAAAAGTGGCCATCATCGGCCCGAACGGCATCGGAAAAACCACTCTACTACGCTGCCTTGCGAACGACTTAGAAGCGAACACCGGCACCATCAAATGGGCAGAGAAAGCCAAGCTCGGCTACTACGCACAAGATCACGGCGCCGACTTTGCCGAAGACAAAGAAATGATGGATTGGATGATCGACTGGCGCGGCCCAACTGACGACGACCAAGTGGTGCGCGGCACATTGGGTCGCTTATTATTCTCCGGCGACGACGTAAAGAAAAGAGTGAAGGTATTATCCGGTGGTGAAAAGGGCCGCATGCTGTTCGGCAAGCTGATGCTGGCAAAAACTAACGTACTACTGATGGACGAGCCCACCAACCACATGGACATGGAAGCGATTGAGTCTCTCAATACCGCGCTCGATTTGTATAAAGGTACACTGATTTTCGTCAGCCATGACCGCGAATTTGTTTCTTCATTGGCGACGCGCATTATTGAGATTTCAGCCAAGGGTGTGAACGATTATCACGGCACCTATGAAGAGTTTTTGCGAGATCAAGCTGTAGAGTAATTTCTACTGCGCTCGTAACGTAATTGGCTGCTTTATCGAAGATTGGTGAATAAAATGTCCGGTTCAATCGGTGTTTTTGATTCTGGTGTAGGCGGCCTGTCCGTGCTGCACCACATTCGCCAAAC
This sequence comes from Gallionellaceae bacterium, assembly GCA_030690855.1. Lineage (GTDB taxonomy): Bacteria > Pseudomonadota > Gammaproteobacteria > Burkholderiales > Gallionellaceae > PALSA-1006. The sequence continues at coordinate 7,283 of JAUYFR010000060.1, read as the reverse complement.
ACTGCCCAACGAGCGGCTGATCTACGTTGCCGATTCAGCGCACGTCCCCTACGGAGACAAAACGCCCGAATACATCACCCAGCGCTCGCTCACCCTGACACGCTTTTTAATTGAGCACGGCGCTGATGCCATTGTCATCGCTTGCAACACCGCCACTGCAGCAGCAGCGGCAACACTACGAAGCCAATTCAACATTCCAATTATCGGCATGGAGCCCGCAGTGAAGCCTGCTGTAGCCGCCACACAAAGTGGCGTGGTCGGCGTACTCGCCACCATCGGCACTTTAGAAAGTGCGCGCTTTGCCGCCTTACTTGAAAAATACGCAGGCAAGGTTGAGATCGTCACGCAAGGCTGCCCCGGCTTAGTCGAACAAGTTGAACAAGGAGAGTTGGATTCAGCGAAGACGCGCGAACTCATCAAGCGCTACACCGAACCACTACTAGCTCGCGGTGCTGACACACTGATTTTGGGCTGCACGCACTACCCTTTTTTAGTCCCGCTGATTAGCGAAGTGGTCGGAGCAAACATCACACTGGTCGATACCGGCGAGGCGGTCGCGCGCCACTTAAAACAACGTTTAGAAACTGAGGTGCTGCATCATAGGTCGGGCTTGAGCCCGACCAAACAAGCTGAATTTTTTACCAGCGGCAACGCCATTGAAGCATCTCGAATCATGTCGCTCCTATGGAACGAAGCAGTTGAAGTCCGCCTGCTACCAAGCGAGTTCGCCTGAAAATATACCACCCCGCCGCAAGCAACGGGGTATTGGGTGGCTGGATTTTTGTAGGTCGGGTTTGAGCGTGTGTTGTTGGGGCTTTAGCCCCGTACAACCACGGCCTACCCCTTGCGGGCGCAACCCGACGGGGTTTAGTGAATCGCAGCAAAAGCGTCGGGTTAAAACCCGACCTACAAAAAATACGACGCCTAATTGGCGAGGAATTGACCTAGAGATATTAAGATAATTCAATATAATCAAATAGTTGCATATTTATGAGCCACCACTACACCCTCACCATTTCCTGCCCAGACCGCGCTGGCATCATCGCCGCCGTGAGTGGCTTTATCGCCCAGCACGGTGGTTTCATTGTTGAGGCGAGTTATCACACCGAACAAGAAGCGCAACGTTTTTTCATGCGCCAAGAAATTCGCGCCGACTCTTTACCGTTTGATGCCGCCGAATTTCGCCAGCGTTTTGCGCCCTTAGCGCAAGAGTTCAACATGCATTGGCAGCTCACCGATTCCGCACAGAAAAAACGCTTGGTGATTTTGGTGAGCAAACAGGATCACTGCCTAAATGATTTATTGCATCGCTGGCGTAGCGACGAGTTGCAGGTGGAAATTCCTTGTGTGATTTCTAACCACGAAGATTTGCGTAGCTATGTCGAATGGCACGGCATCCCCTTCATCTACGTTGATATGCAAAACAAAGTGGCCGCCTTTGAAAAAATCGCTGCACTATTCGAAGAGTATCGCGGCGACAGCATGGTTCTTGCGCGCTTCATGCAGATTTTGCCGCCCATGCTGTGCCAACGTTTTCCGGGGCGCATCATCAATATTCACCACAGCTTTTTGCCTTCTTTCGTTGGCGCAAAACCGTATCACCAAGCCTATCTGCGCGGCGTCAAACTCATTGGCGCGACTTGCCATTACGTCACCGACGAGCTAGACGCGGGGCCGATTATTGAGCAAGACACCACCCGCATCGACCACGGCGACACGGTGGATGACTTAGTGCGTTACGGGCGAGATATTGAAAAAACTGTGCTGTCGCGCGGCCTGCGCTACCACGTTGAAGATCGCGTACTGGTGTGTGGCAATAAAACCATTGTGTTTCGCTAGAGAAGTTCGAAATGGAGAAAAATATGAAGCCTAAAACTCAGCTAACCTCACTCGAAGATGCCATCGCGCAGATGTGCCAAATACCAGCATCTCGCCTAGCCATCGAAGAAGTTCCACTGAAACAACTTTATGGTCGAGTGCTCGCTGAAAACTTACACGCGCCAGTGCAAATTCCGCATTGGGACTACAGCGCAATGGACGGTTATGTTTTGCGTTACGCCGACCTCAATGCGAACGGAGAAACAACGCTCCCGATTAGTCAACGAATTACAGCAGGCAGCTCCGCACAACCGCTTGAGCCAAAAACCGCAGCACGCATTTTTACCGGCAGCCCGATTCCGTCTGGCGCAGACACCGTAGTAATGCAAGAAGATTGCACGGGTACGGAGGGTTCGGTCACCTTTCACCGCATACCCAAGCAGGGCGCTAACATTCGCCGCGCGGGAGAAGACATTCAACGCGATGCCGTTTGCCTCGCCGCAGGCACACTACTGGATGCCGCTTCAGTCGGCTTGGCCGCCTCGCTAGGATTAACTTCGCTAGCCGTTAAAAAGCGTTTGCGCGTCGCACTTTTGTGCACGGGAGATGAAATTATTGAACCCGGCAACCCTCTGCTACCGGGCCAAATTCACGGCTCTAACGCCTATATTTTGACGGGCATGTTAGAACGCGCAGGTTATGAGGTCATTGATTTAGGCCAAGTGCCAGACCGCCTCGATGCCACCGTGGCAGCCCTATCTCGCGCCAGCAAGGAGGCGGATATTATTGTCAGCACGGGTGGCGTTTCCGTAGGTGAAGAAGACCATGTGCGCGCAGCAGTGGAACAAGCAGGACGCCTCGATCTGTGGCGCTTAAACATCAAACCCGGCAAGCCCTTAGCCTTTGGGCATGTCGGCACAACGCCCTTCGTCGGCTTACCCGGCAATCCAGTTTCAGCCTACATCACCTGCGCGCTCGCACTTATTCCATTTTTGCGACACCTGCAAGGAACCCAAGCAATGTCGGCGCTAACATTTGAAGATCGAGCCGCCTTCGATTGGCCTCGCTCAGATAAACGTCGTGAGTTTTTACGCGCTCGATTATCACTCGGGGCAGATGGCACACCTGAAGCCACTATCCATCCACAGCAAGGCTCTGGCGTCTTAAGTTCTGTAGTCTGGGCAGAAGGCTTAGTTGATTTAGCCGAAGAGCAAACCGTGCGTCGTGGAGATAAGGTGCGCTATCGCCCACTGACAGGAATGCTTGGGTAAACTCACTCCTTGAATGACGAATTACCGAGGGTAAGCTCTCAGAGAGTTCATCAGCACTTCCAATTCTGCTGGGTCAAGGGTGGCGGAAATCACGCCGGCAAAACGCCCGTCCGCGCCAATGATCGCCCGCGTGATACTCATGGAGAAAACGCCCAGCACGGTGTTAAAGGAAGGGCTGATGTAGAGCATTTTAGAGTTGGGGTTGCGTAGCGGTACTTGGAAATAGTCGCGCTGCTCTTCCGCATTCCGTCTGCCAGCCTGCGTTTTTTGTCCAATACCGTTGTTCGATTTTCATGTCTTCCCTAGCTCTTGTTAAACCGACAATATCGCCCTGGGTATGTCATGCAGGCCCATCACCCGGTCAACTCCGCCCAGCTTGATCGCCTCCTTCGGCATGCCGAATACCACGCAAGTTTCCTCATCTTGCGCGACCGTTGGCGCACCGGCATCATGCATTTCCTTCAACCCTCTTGCGCCATCGTCGCCCATGCCGGTCATGATGATGCCCGTCGCGTTCTTTCCGGCAAATTTCGCCACCGAGCGAAACAGCACATCCACCGAAGGGCGGTGGCGATTCACCACCGGGCCATCCACCACTTCGACGTGGTAATAGGCACCACTACGCTTGAGCAGCATGTGTTTGCCGCCCGGCGCAATCAGAGCGAGTCCGGGAATGACTCGGTCATTGTTCTGCGCTTCCCTGACCTCAATTTCGCACACACTGTTGAGACGTGCCGCAAACGCAGCGGTAAATTTTTCCGGCATGTGCTGCACAACGACAATGCCGGGGCATACGCGCGGCAACGCGGTGAGTACCACCTCAAGTGCCTGCGTCCCCCCAGTGGAGGTGCCGATGGCGATGATGCGTTCGGTGGTCTGTGCCATGGCATGCGCTCCGGCTGCGGGCATGATGGCATCAGCAGTCAACTTTGGTTCCACTCTGGCTGCCATCATCACCTTCGGCTTGAGACGGTTGACATTGACCTGTGATTCTTCCTTGACCGCGTTGATTAGCTCGGATGCCGACTCGGTAAGGAACAGCTTGAGTCCGATCTTCGGCTTGGTGACGATGGTCACCGCGCCGGCCTCCATGGCCTGAACGGTGGTGGCTGCGCCGCGTTCGGTAAGGGTCGAGCAGATCACCACCGGTGTCGGATTTTCCGCCATGATCTTCTTCAGGAAGGTAATGCCGTCCATGCGCGGCATCTCGACATCCAGCACGATGACATCCGGCCAATCGTGTTTCATCTTCTCCAGCGCAAAAATGGGATCGGATGCCGCACCGATTACCTGAATCGAAGGGTCGCGTTCGAGAATGGCTTGCAGCACCTGACGCACCACTGCGGAATCATCCACGATCATTACTTTTATTTTATTCATTAACAGAAAAAACCAATCTAAAAATAGGTCGCAGGTACGGCCTGCCCACCGTATACCTAAATACTTTCATGTTTGACCAATACGCTGCCGTCACTCAAATCGAAAATAATGCGACGGTGTCCACTACCCCCCACATGCTCGGCATTAACCATAAAACCGCCGGCCTCCAACAACTCCCGCGCGGCTTGGATGTTGCCCCCTCCGATATCGAAATACTTTTCCTCACGTGGATGTTTAAACATGTTTCCGCCGCCAAACAACTTGACCTGATATTCATCAGGACGAGTATTGCGTTTGCTGATTTCGCGCAGATGTAGCTCAATCGAATCATCGATATAAAGTCCGTCGAGGTGATGGCTTCCCGGCTTATTTTTTCCCCTGCACGGCAACAAAGAGTGGCTCATGGCGCCGATGTGTAACAACGGATGCCATACTGCAATTGAGACACACGAACCCAGCACGGTGGTGATACGGGTATTTTTATCACCAAAATAAAAATCCCCCGACATAAGGTGGATTTCAACTGATTCGCGAACCTGCAATATGGCCCGACTCATGGCTTGCGATAAATAGAAGGTGACAGCGGATGCAGCGTATCAACCACACCATTCAGCGTTTCCGAATGACTTATCAGAAAATGGCCGCCAGGCTTAAGAAATGGCAGTATGCGCTGCACAATCTGGCGCTTGGTTTCCTGATCAAAATAGATCATCACATTGCGCAGAAAAATGACATCAAATACACCCAGTGCCGGCAATGACTGGTTCAGATTCACCTGCATGAAATTCACTCTGCTGCGCAGTTTTTTATCCACCAGCAGGGTATTGTCCTGCGCCCCCACCCCTTTCAGACAATAGCGCGACAGATGCTCACGCGAAATTCCTTCGATACGATCCATGGGATAGTGGCCTCTACGCGCCTTGTCCAACACTCGCGTACTGATATCAGAGGCCACTATTTCCCACGGGCTATCGCCGAGATGGTCGGCGAGCACCATAGCAATACTGTAGGACTCCTCGCCGCTGGAACAGGCCGCACTCCATACTCGAAAGTTGTTGCCGGATTTATGGGCGGACAACACCTTGTCGCGCAGAAAATCAAAGTGCTTGGGTTCGCGAAAGAAATAAGTTTCGTTGGTGGTCAGCAAATCTACCGCCACTTGGAGTTCGTCAGCGTTGTGGGCAGCGGTGAGCAGCTTGAAGTAATCACCATAGGTGTCAAGGCTGTAGTGAAGCAAGCGCTTCGCCAAGCGCCCGCTCACCAGTGCTTTTTTCGCGGACGAAAGATTAATGCCGGCGAGCTGATAAATCAGTTGCTGAAATTGGCCAAACTCTTGATCGTTCAGGATAGCAGGCATCGCGCTAGTCCTTGATCCCAGAGCCCACGTCCAGAGCGGCGAACCAGTCGATAAAACGTTTTACATCCTCACCCCGGTAGATGGCCCCATGTTGCGGACAAAGCATGTCGATATCGAGACGACTGACGCGCTCACACCAGTTTAGCTTGGCTGCGTTCGACCCCATCCAGCGACGGTGAAAATCGCGGGCATGGCGAATATGATTGTCGAAGTTTTCCACGAATAGCCCGCTCTCTTCCGGCGGCAGCAACGCGGCGCCCACGTCGCCAGAAAATAGGATCTTGGCCTTGCGATCATAGAGATTGAAGTTGCCCGAGGAATGCAGATAATGCGCGGGAATTGCCTCTAGCATCAACCCGCCCAGTGAAATGGTCATGCCTTCGTCGGGGATGGGAATAAAAGTCTCTGCCGTTCCGCCAAAATGCGGAATGAACGAACCCCACAACCAGCTCAGGTGGCATTTCAGATCAGGATTAAAATCTAACCACAGCGCCAGAGATGAAATGATGTCTGGATCTTGATGCGAGGCAAATAAGTGGCGAATAGTGTAAGGGTCAATCTCGGCACTGATGGCAGAGAACACCGCAGAAAATATTTCCATGCCGCCGGGATCGGTCAGCAGTGCTTCGCTACCGAAGATCACCAGATACTCATTGGTGTCAATCAGGTAATTGGGCTTTTCCGGGTCGCGCGCAATCATCGCCCATTTATGCGGACCATTTTCGTAGATGAATTCAAGTTTTTTCATTATTCCGCCAATTGCGTTCGTAACAGTTTCAGGGTGGAGAAAATTTCGTTCACCGTGTCCTCTATCTGATTTGCCACCTGCTTAAGGGTGGTGCTCATATCACCGCCATACACCGCTTCAATCTTGGCGCTGCGCGACAGCGATCCACCCGCTTCGCACAATTGCAAAACACGGTTGAGCTGAAGCCTGAGCTTGTGCCAATCCTTGCCGATCTCATCTCCGGTTTCGCGTATGCGCCCATCAACGCGCGCGAGCGCCGGCGCCACCTGATCACACAACGGTTTCCCTTGCGCGCCGATATGAAGAAAATGGGCGCGTTCCTGCTGCTGCTTCTGCATCGCGGCAGCATCCCTGACCAGCTCAAAAATTAGCGTACCCAAGCCAGTCATCGCACTTTCTAGGTTGCGGCTGAATATCCTCAACTCAGACGACACCACCGCAAAACCCCGTGACCTCTCGCCGGAGCGCTTTGCGACCAACATGGCATTGATGGCAACTAGATTGACCCCAGACGAAATCCGAATGACCTTCTTGATTTCCTCGTTGGTCTTGACCACACGGTGCAAACCGCTGGTTGGGTTGGCAGTGTTTTCCATGTTCTCACTCATCCACTTTTTACTCCCCTCTCCCACTAGAGGGATAGGGGCTGGGTGGAGAGGGTGATGCTATTCACAACAGAGCACCCTCTCCCTAACCCTCTCCCGCACGC
>JAUYFR010000043.1 GCA_030690855.1 Gallionellaceae bacterium | reverse complement strand
GAATAACTGCATTGCATGCCACGATATGTATCGCTTCGTGGAAGAAACTAAATAGACCGAGAGGCAACAATTCAGCACTTACGAAGATTGTCGGGCTAGCGATAAAAATTAAGTTACCCCCGGCAAAACCGAGGGGTAACTTAATTGCCAAAAAATTGCAACTCCTCCCCCTCCTAACGCCCCTTGAAGAGGGAGGAACTGGTTAAGTTAGCGCTTATGCGCCTTCGCGGGAATGACGAATAATTAGAGATTTCCTCAACGTTCACTCGACTGCGCTTGATGCTCCGCAGCACTTCTTAAATTTTCTTCCGCTGCCGCAAATGCAAGGCGCGTTGCGGCTTATTTTTGGATTTTCATTTTCAGAAATTTTGCCACTGGCGCGATCTGCGGCACTACGTTGCGGTGCCCAAAATTTATAGATCCAAGCAACGCTGGCAGGAATAGGTTTAGACAGCTCTTCGCGTTGCGCAGGGGTTGCAACGAGCGCCTCTTCTTCAGGGCTAACATCGGCTGAGCCAAGCAAACGAATGGGCAGCAGCATTTCTAAGCCGTGCTTAGATTCAAATAATGCCTTCCAGCTATCTCGCTGCATATTGATGCCGATCATGTAGCCGTGTGCCCACATTTCACCATCGATGTATTCACGCTCATCATCGAGATAAACCTGCATGTCAAATACAGGCTCGAAGTATTCTGGTTCTTGTTGTAGATTCCAGACGATGGCATTCAAGTGGCGGGTGATTAGGCCAACTATTTTTTCTGCTTGAACAGGGCTTTCAAAAGTGGGCGCATCCTCTGCGCTGGGCCCCCACACTCTAGCTAGCCACTCATTTTGCTTTGGCATTGGGGGGCCGGAAACGAGTGCGGTTAAAAATCCGTCGAGACAATCCAGTAGCATGACTTCATTTGAGGTGGCGTCCGACATCAAAAAGCTATCGAGCTCATCCATCTCGGTATCAGAGAGAGCGGGCATTACTTCTATCGGGTCTAAATCTTGATTGGGCATGGCTTCTCTTTCATGTTTACTGAATATCTGGGTTGTTCGGAAACTGTTTTAAACAGCAGCGCCCTGATGGGTTGCTGGTTTCGCAAGAACAGATTTTTTGCTTTGTTTTTTCGACCACGAAATCTTTTATGCAGGGATCGTTCATCACATCTGTTCTGGTGACCCCGAAGCAGTAACAAAGCAACGCCTCGTCGCTACGTTCTTTGATGCCAACTTTAGTTCTAAGTTGCGGCATGAGAATCGTGATGTTGTTTTCCCCAAAATAAACAACATCGCAATGCGGGTTGTCGCAGAAAAAATATTTTTGCGCATGCTCGCCCCACTGCCAAGATTGCTTGATGTGATGTGCAATTGTTCTGGCGGAGACTTCGGTGTGTTCACCTCCGCAGCTAGGGCAGATCTGTTTCTTCGGGTGTGTGGCTTTGCACTCAGCATCAGCGCAACAGTCGTCAATACTTTTGAGTGCCATGATTAGCGCCTATTGGGAAGAGCGCGCATTTTACAGTAGGGACTCATAAATCCCTTGCTAACACCTGACTTTTTGCGGACCGAATTGGCGAATTTGATATTGCAGTCATTAGAAGATATTCAAGAGCATTTTGACCATCATTATTTTGCTATAGCTAGATAGGGCTGATCCGTTTAATATACTGGAAAAAATCAAGTTATATAAAGCTCCTCAAGCGTAGTAATTCAGGATATTTAACCAGATGACAAGTACCTCTTCAGCCGAAGTTACTTCGTGTGCGACGCCTGTTAGCTTAGTCGAATACAGCGAACTGAGTTCTTTCGAACAAGAAAAAATTCTGCTATTGCAACAAGCAATTTTGGAGTCGGTGGCGCGCGGCGGTGATCACATGGCGATGATCAACAGCGTGTGCAAGCTGGAAGAGCAGTTATTGCCTAACTCAGTTGGCTCAGTGATGCTGCTTGATGCGAATCGAGAATATCTCAATGTTTATGCTGCGCCTAGCATTCCCCCTGAGGGGCACGCGCAGCTTAATGGTTTAAAGCCGGGGCCGAACGCAGGCTCATGTGGCAATGTGATTTACCGACAAGAGCCGGTTTTTGTTTCCGACACGCTGACTGATCCCCGTTGGAGTGACTTGCATGATCTAGCCGTTAATTTTGGTTTGATGGCGTGCTGGTCAATGCCGATTCGTTCAAGTGGCGGTAATGTGATTGGTACGTTTGCCCTATCGAGTTTTGAGTATCGTGCGCCTGCGCCGTTTCACCGTAAATTGCTTGAGGTCGGTGCCGCTATGATTGGCATTGTGTTGGAGCAATATTACGCACAGGAGTCTTTGCGCTTGTCGGCGCAGGTATTTGACGGCAGTAACGAAGCGATCATGATTACGGACACTGAGCAACGTATCGTGCGGGTGAATCGTGCCTTTAGTAAAGTGACGCAGTATTCGGCGGTTGAGGTCATTGGTAAGCAACCCAATATTTTATCTTCCGGTCGTCACGATGCGTTGTACTTTCAAGCGATGTGGCACAGCTTAGAAAAATTTGGCCACTGGCAAGATGAGATTTGGAACAAACGTAAGGATGGCGAGATTTTTCCAGAGTGGTTAAGTATTTCTGTTGTGCGTGATACTGAAGGTAAGTTAACCCATTACGTGGGGATGTTCTCAGACATCAGCGATCGTAAAGCGATTGAAGCGAAAGTGGAATTTCTTGCCTACCATGATGCGCTGACGGGTATTCCCAATCGCGTGTTGTTGGGTGACCGTATGAAACAGGGTATTGCGCAGACTACACGCGAACAAAACATGATGGCGGTTTGCTACCTCGATCTCGATGGCTTTAAACCGATTAACGATACCTTGGGCCATGAGGCGGGTGATCAAGTATTGATCGAGGTGGCGAAGCGCATTGGACACACGATACGAGGCGGGGATACTCTTTCTCGCTTGGGCGGTGATGAGTTTGTGGTCTTGTTGCTTGGCTTGGAGCGCGGCGAGGAGTGCGTCGCCACTTTGGATCGCTTGTTAGAGGTCTTGGCGCAGCCATTCACTCTCGGCAAGCATGTGATTCAAGTGAGCGCGAGTATTGGTGTTTGCATCTATCCCTTGGATGACGAAGACCCTGACACATTGTTGCGCCATGCGGATCAAGCGATGTACAAGGCCAAGCAGTCTGGAAAAAACTGCTTCCATATTTATGACCCCGCGTTAGATCAGCGTGCGCGCGAACAAAATGACCTTCTAAAAAATATTAGCCTTGGCTTGGCGCAGGAGCAATTTGAGCTCCACTATCAACCAAAGATCGATTTGCGCACGCAAAAGTTGATGGGTGTTGAAGCGCTCATTCGTTGGCGTCATCCCGTGCGAGGCCTTTTGCCCCCGGGTGAATTTTTGCGCCACGT
>JAUYFR010000033.1 GCA_030690855.1 Gallionellaceae bacterium | reverse complement strand
CACAAAATCTGCGCGCCGCGTTGGAAACTCTGTATCAAGAAATGTCGAGTAGCCGCGATCAAACAGCACTGGCAGAAGCCGAGCAAATGCTGATGATTGCAGGGCAGCAGTTACAGCTTTCGGCTAACGTGAAAGCCGCATTGATTGCGATGCAACACGCCGACACGCGATTGCAACAATTGGATCGAGCTGCCTTGAGCGGTTTGCGCAGATCAATTAGCCAAGACATCGAAAAATTGCGCGCGCTTCCTAATATTGATGAATCGGGTATCAATGTGCGCTTGGATGGCTTGATTGCTTTAGTCGATACATTGCCCTTGTCACAAGACATTCATCCGCAAGAAGAGAAGTTGTTGCCGACGATGGCAATAAAAGAAAATGCTTGGGATAATTTTTGGCGCGAGTTATGGGCAGAGGCAAAGCAGTTAGTGCGCATCGAAAACACACAAAAGCGAGAGATGCCTTTGTTGTCGCCAACTCAGATTTTCTTCCTCAGGGAAAATTTGAAAATACGTCTATTGTCGGCACGTTTGGCAGTGCTTTCACATGAAGAAGTGGGTTACAAGCGTGATTTAAAAACGGCTGAAGAGTGGGTAAAACGCTACTTTAATGAGGACTCAAAAGACGGCGCGGCGATGTTGGCAACCCTAAAAAAACTTTCTTCATCCAATATCAATATTGAAATGCCAGACATCAGCGGAAGTCTCGACGCGGTGCGAAATTATCGTGTTACACACGAAAAGGCTGTTCGATGAAATCACTGATTTGGTTTCTCGTCCTGTTTGCCGCTGCCGTGGCAATTACGCTAGCATCGCATAATCCTGGTTACGTGCAGTTGGTGTATCCGCCTTATCGTATTGAGTTATCGCTCACCTTGTTTGTCTTCGGTTTATTGGCGCTTTTTGTCCTTAGTTATTTATCCGTGCGTTTGATTTTTGTGGCCTTAAGCTTGCCAGCCTATGTGCGAGCGTTTCGCGAACAACGCGCTGAAAGTAAAGGGCGTGCAGCGATGATGGAATCGTTGACCGCATTTTTTGAAGGGCGCTTTGCGGCAGCGGAAAAAGCCGCAGTGCGTTCAATTGAGTTGGGTGAAAAATCAGCGCTGAATCCAATCATCGCCGCACGTGCTGCGCATGAGTTACATGAATTTGAAAAGCGCGATGCCTACTTGGCCGATGCCGAAGGAAAAAATGTTGGCGAAGCCACTATGCGTTTGATGGCAAAAACAGAATTCCAGTTAGATCAAAAGCAGCCACAGTTTGCACTGAACTCCCTTAAGGAATTGGGTGATGCAGGTGGCAAGCATGTAGGGGCGCTAACCTTGGAGCTTAAAGCGCAGCAGCAGTCCCGCAATTGGGATGCGGTGTTGGATGTCGCCGCACAGCTTGAAAAACGTAACGCGATTGACGAAACACTAGCGACGCAGTTGCGCCAACAAGCGTGGATAGAAAAACTGCTTGTGCCCAATCACGACATTGCAACGATGCGTAGCTTATGGAAGAGTATTCCGAGTGAGTTTAAACGCCGTCCCAAAATTGCGGCGACGGCAGCCAAGGTGTTTTTTAAACTGCATGATGAGATTAGCGCAGGAAAAATATTGGTTGAGAGCTTAAATGCACAGTGGGATAGTGACCTTGTTGCTTTATATGGTGATTGCCAAGCCGATGACTGCGTGGTGCAAATAGATCAGGCGGAGCGTTGGCTCAAGGTGCACAGCAGTGATGCTGGCTTGTTGTTGGCGCTAGGTAAGTTGTGTCTGAAACAGGGTTTGTGGGGCAAGGCGCAAAGCTATTTAGATGCCAGCAATAGTTTGCGCCCTAGCCGTGAAGGCTATACCGCACTGGGTAACTTGGCTGAGAAGCTGGACAAAAAAGAGCAGGCGTTTAGCTACTACCATCAGGCGATGGAGCTCAATTAAATTTCTTTGAATCAACTCCACGCACTTTGTTTTGTCGTGTTTTTCGTAGGTCGGGATTTATCCCGACTTTTTGTTTTGATTTACGAATCTCGTCGGGATAAATCCCGATCTACAAAACCTATTGCGGCATTAATTAGCTTTTTGGCACAAAGGTAAACGCGTCTGAGAAAAATTCACCATTTGGCAACTGGCATTTAGTGGTGAGATCGCGATGCGCAGCTTCAACTACCACGGGTGCGCCACAGGCGTAAACTTGGTGTCCCGATAAATTTGGATGATCTTCCACCACGGCTTGATGCACAAAGCCAGCACGTCCGCTCCAAGGCTCATCGGAAACAACGGGGATAAATTTAATACCGTATTGTTCCCACTTCTTCACTTTATCTAGCATGTAAAGATCGGACTGTTTACGCACGCCCCAGTAAAAGTGCATCGGACGTTTAATGCCGATGTGCATGGCGTGTTCGATGATGGCTTTGATCGGTGCGAAACCTGTGCCGCTGGCAATGAAGATGATGGGCTTGTTCGAGTCTTCGCGCAGAAAGAAAGTGCCTAAAGGACCTTTGTTGCGCATGATGTCGCGCTCTTTCATCTCGTTGAAAACATGTTGAGTAAATGCGCCGCCAACGATATTGCGCACATGCAATTCTAAAAACTCATCATCATGCGGCGCATTGGCCAGCGAGAAGCTACGAGGCTTGCCTTCTTTTTGTAGGATGTCGATGTACTGTCCCGCAAAAAATTGTAGACGTTCATTGGTCGGCAATTTGAGCGATAGCACCATCACATCATGAGCTACTTTTTCCATCTTTTGCACACGGCAAGGCAGAGTCTTTACTTCAATATCTTTGCTGGTAGTGACTTCGTGGCTTTCGAGAACCACATTTGATTTGGGTTTTGCACAGCAAAATAGCGCCATGCCAGCCGCTTTTTCATCATCAGTGAGTGCGTAGCCTTGAAAGTCGCCGTAATCAACCGCGCCCTCTAAAATTTTGCCCTTGCATGCGCCACATGCGCCGTTGCGGCAGCTGTAAGGCAAGGTGTAGCCCTGATTCAACGCCGCCTCAAGGATGGTTTCCCCAGATTTAATATCGAAGCTGTGATTGCTCGGTTTGATGGTGGCTTTGAACGTCATGATGATCGGGCGTAATTTACGAAGGCGCGGATTTTAACGCATAATCGACGCATGAAAAACATTCTCATCGTTGGCTACGGGGATATTGCGTCGCGTGTGGCGCCGCTATTATGCGATCGTTATCGCCTGTTTGGTTTGATTCGAAATCCGGCAAAAGCAAAGCAATTACGAGATATAGGCGTTACGCCTCTCCTTGGTGAGCTAGACCAACCCGCCAGTCTTAAGCGACTTGGCGGTTTAGCGCAGGCAGTGATACACCTTGCGCCACCGCCGAATACAGGATCGCGCGACTCTCGAACCCAGCATTTGCTTGCTGCTTTATCCGGCGGAAATTTGCCGCAACAGTTAATTTATATCAGCACCAGCGGGGTGTACGGAGATTGTGCTGGAGCGCGCGTCAGTGAAACACGAGCACTGAATCCACAATCAGCACGCGCGCAACGTAGAGTTGATGCCGAGCAGCAAATTCGGCGATGGGCAACGCGGAATCACGTAAGCGCAAGTATTTTGCGTGTGCCGGGTATTTATTCCAAAGAGCGTTTGCCGATCCAGCGATTGCATTCAGCTACGCCTGCAATTGTGGCGGCAGAAGATGGTTGCACGAACCACATTCATGCCGACGATTTGGCGCGCATCGTGCTGGCAGCGCTTCATTCTGCGAAGCCTAATCGTGTGTATAACGCGAGCGATGATAGCCAACTAAAAATGGGTGACTATTTCGATATGGTCGCAGATATTTTCGAATTACCTCGGCCACCAAGACTTTCTCGCGCAGAGGTACAAAGTTCGGTATCGCCTACTATGTGGTCGTTTATGAACGAGTCACGGCGTTTAGTAAATCAGCGAATAAAAAAAGAATTAAAAGTTGAATTGCTTTATTCGAGTGTCGAAGAGGCATTGCCTAGATTTAAAGAAAATTAATACCGTTCGTTAACGGTGAGAGATTGGTGACTGAACAGTCAGAGGCGTAGTTAGAGTCGGTTTACGCACTTAACTCTTTAGCAAAAATAATCGCCTCGGCAATTTCGGCGATACGCTTGCCTTTACTCATGGCTAAACTGCGCATGCGTTTATAGGCTTCTGGCTCGCTGTAGTCGTGGTCTGCCATCAAAATCCCCTTCGCGCGATCAACTAATTTTCGATCTGCCAATTCGTTCTTTGCTTCTTTTAATTCGTCGCGCAGTTTTTTATGTTCGAGAAAGCGCGCCGCCGCAACATGGATGATGCTGGATAGATCTTCGCTTTGAATGGTGTGCGAGACATAGGCGCTGACCCCAGCGCGCATAGCCTCTTGGATGCTGTGCTGGTCATTTTGTGCGCTCAATACCACCACGGGCTTTTCCAGCGTGGTGGACATGAGGCTGATCTGTTCTAAGGTGTCGCGCCCCGGTGCGTTGGCATCGACAATAATTACGTCGGCAGCAGCAGCGGTGATGGAACGCTCATCGACCTGTTCCCAAGCCAATATGCCGATCACTGCAAATTCGGCGAGTTCAAGGCTGGCCTTCAGCCAAGCAGCTCGGTCACGCACATCATCAATAATTAAAATCCGTTTCATACCGCTAGTTGAGCAATAAGCGGGCCAAGGCAAAAAACATCTATTTATTAGGAATCAATAAGCAGCCTCGCAGATTATTTGCACAAAAGTGGTGCGTCACGCCATGTCATGGTGCGCAGGGGCAGGAAAGCCGACAGCCCAAACGGACTGCCGAATTTGTTTGCCGTAGGCGATAATCGGGCATCTCAAAAAACTGGAGTTCAGCATGTGCGGCATTTGCGGTGAATTGCGTTTCGATCAAACGTCCCCTGAGATGGCGGCTGTGCAAAAAATGACGGCGCGCCTCGCGCGGCGCGGCCCCGACCATGAAGGTTTTTATCATGATGGCCCATTGGCGTTTGGCCATCGTCGTTTGGCGATTATTGATCTGTCAGCGCACGCTGATCAGCCGATGTTCGACAAGGTGTTAAATCTGGCCTTGGTATTTAACGGCACGATTTACAACTACAAAGAGTTGCGCGCCGAGCTGGTAGAAATGGGCTACGAGTTTTTTTCCGAGGGCGATAGCGAAGTTATTCTCAAGGCTTATCACGCTTGGGGTGAACATTGTGTGGCGCGTTTTTATGGCATGTTTGCTTTTGCCATTTACGATCTGCGGGTGAAAACTTTATTTTTAGCGCGTGATCGTCTGGGCATTAAGCCGATGTATTACGCCCTGAGCGGTGCGCATTTGCGCTTCGCCTCTACCATGCAGTCGTTACTGGCGAGCGGCGATATCAATACCAGCCTCGATCCAATCGCGTTACATCACCATTTCACTTTGCACAGCGTGGTGCCTGCGCCGCGCACTATTTTGGCGGGCATTAAAAAATTGCCGCCCGCACATACCATGACCTTGACGGCGGAGGGCGAAGTCACTTTACGTTGTTATTGGCAGCTCAATGCCACGCGCCCTGATGTCGCCCTCACCGAAGAAAACTGGCTGGTGGCCACGCGCGACGTGTTGCGCCGTGCGGTGGAGCGCCATCGTTTGGCGTCTGATGTGCCGGTGGGGGTGTTGCTTTCGGGCGGTCTTGATTCGAGTTTGTTGGTCGGGCTATTAGCCGATCATGTCGATAATCTGAATACTTTTTCGATTGGCTTTGAGGCCGTGGCGGGAGAGTTGGCGGATGAGTTTGAATACTCGGATATCGTCGCCAAACATTTCAAGACTAAGCATCACAAATATGCGCTGGCGAATAGCGATGTGCTGAAGCATCTGCCGGAAGCCATCGCGCAAATGTCGGAGCCGATGCCGAGCTACGACGTGACGGCGTTTTATTTATTGGGGCAGCGCGTGGCACCGGAGGTGAAAGTGGTGTTGGCGGGGCAGGGGGCGGATGAGGTGTTCGGTGGTTATTTTTGGTATCCACGCATGGATGAGGCCGAAGGCACACCGCTAGAAAAATTTTCTCAGCATTATTTTGATCGCGATCATGCCGAATATTTGGAGATGATGACGGATGCTTATGCGGTGGAAGATGTCACCTCGGCGTGGGTGAATGAGCAACTGCAAAAGCCGAAGGCGGATGAATTTCTCGATCAAGTGTTACGCATGGATGTCACGGCGCTGATGGTGGACGATCCGGTCAAGCGTGTGGACAACATGACGATGGCGTGGGGCTTGGAAGCACGCGTGCCCTTCATTGACCATGAGTTGGTGGAGTTGGCGGCGCGGATGCCCGCTTCGCTTAAGTTGAAAGAGGGCGGCAAGTTTCCACTTAAAGCGCTGGCGCGCGGGGTGATTCCCGATGCCGTCATTGATCGGCCAAAAGGATATTTTCCTGTGCCCGCGCTAAAATATGTACGCGGCGAATTTTTAGAAAAGATGCGCGCGATTTTGAATTCGGAGGCGTGCCTGAAGCGCGGGCTGTATCGTCGTGAGTACGTGGAAAAACTATTGGCCGCGCCGGAAGATCATTTGACGCGAATTCAAGGCAATAAGCTGTGGCACTTAGCGCTGCTGGAATGGTGGTTGCAGATTAATGTGGATGCTATGAAGGTAAACTAAAGCACCTCGAAGCAAGTAGCTGGGTATTGGGCGGTTGAGTTTTTGTAGGTCGGGATTTATCCCGACGTTTTATTTTTATTTTCTAACCCAGTCGGGATAAATCCCGACCTACAAAAAAGCACGATGCCCCAAGTGGCGAAAAATTGAATCCAAAGTATTTAAATTCATAAATACTCAATAAAATCAAGTTGTTATATATTTTCATCGTGCAGCACTTGGCACAGCGTGCGATGGTCTTCAATTAAAGCGTGATGCGCCACCGAATCAAAGAGCTTTTGAATCTCTTCTAAGCTAGCGACAGAAAGTAGGCGATTCGCTAGCTCAGTGGGCACGGGTACCATGCGTGCTTCGCCGTCGGGCATGTGGAAGGCGATTCCTGCGAGCTGTTGAAAGCCGCCAGCTTCATGTGAGAGCAACTCTTTTTGTTCCAGTTCGAGTTCGTCATAGCGTGCTTCAATTTCATCTTCCAGCTCGTCGCCAATGTCTTCGGGAATAGCCACCACGAAACCCAGTGGATCATCGCTTAGTTCGCAGGGAATGCCGCGCCCTTCAACAAATTCGACAAACTTGGTTTGTAGGCGGACGTCGAAAAAAATGTATTCGTTCATGTTGCAAATAGAAAAGGTAAAAGTTGGCGCGCATCTTGCATCAGACGAGCGTGCAAAACAATCACTCGATTGAGTGTGTACATTGACAGCTTGTCACAATATTAGAATATGCTAATATGCGCGCCATTCAATTTTAAGGAGCTTCATTATGTTTGCGAGTTCGATCAAAGAAGTGGATGCAAAACAGTTTTCCGAGTGGGTTAATGAAATAGATCATGCGATGCGCGTGATTGATGTTCGTCAGATGGAAGAAATTGCCATGGGTACTGTGCCCAAGGCTGAGGCGCATCCCTTAGCAACGCTACCCGCGAAAGTGCAAGATTTTTCTCGCGAAGAAAAGATGGTGATCGTTTGTCGTAGTGGTGCGCGCTCCGCGCAAGCCTGTATGTACCTGCAACAAAATGGTTTTTCCAATGTGTACAACCTGCGTGGCGGCATGATTGCTTGGTCGCAAAGCGGCTTCCCTGCATTTCAATTAGCGTAAGAAACAACCATGAAATCTAATAAAATATATTGGGTAATCGCGATCATCCTCGGTGTGGTTTTTGGCACGCAGCAATGGCAGATGATGAGCGTTCCTGCTGTTGATGTGAAGGCTGCACAAAGTATGAATCAACAAGGTGCGTTGTTGTTGGATGTGCGTGAGCCAGAGGAATACAAAGCCGTACACGCGGTTAATGCGCAGTTGATCCCACTGGGGCAATTAGGTGATCGGCTTAAAGAAATCGAAACCTACAAAGATAAGCCGGTGGTGGTGATTTGTCGCTCGGGAAATCGTTCAGCCAAGGCAGTCTCTATGTTGCAAGGGGCTGGCTACACTAACGTAAATAACGTGAGCGGTGGAACGAACGCATGGGAAAAAGCCGGGCTCGAAACCATCAAAATGTAATTCAGTTGTGTTAGTTTTTAAGTTTTAGCAGTAACCCCTTCAAGTAGGCCCCTTCAGGAAAACTCAGCAACACCGGATGATCCGGTGTTGCATGTAGTTTGCGCACAATCTGCGCATCAACCCCCGCATCTAATGCCGCCCCAGCAATAATTTTTTGAAACAACTCATCGTTAATGCCGCCAGAGCAAGAATAGGTAAAGAGTAAGCCGCCAGGATTAAGGAGTTTAAAACCGAGCAGATTGATGTCTTTGTAACCACGCGCGGCCTTTTCTGCAAAGGCAGCGGTGGGGGCAAATTTCGGCGGGTCGAGAATAATCAGATCAAACTTTTTGTTTTGATCGCGCAGTTTTCGAAGTGCTAAAAACACGTCATCACACAACCACTCGGCACGCGAGGCGTCGAGTCCATTCAGCGTGATATTGCTCTGTGCCAGCTCAAGCGCTTCTTGTGAAGCGTCAATCGATAGTACCGAAGTTGCCCCGCCGCGTAGCGCATAGAGTGAAAAGCCGCCGGTGTAGCAAAAGCAATTAAGTACTGACTTACCTTCAGCCATGTTGCCAGTCAATTCGCGGTTATCCCGTTGATCAAGATAAAAGCCGGTTTTTTGTCCTGCTGCGACATCAACTGCAAAACGCAGGCCATGTTCATTCACAACAGTAGCGGGGGGAAGCGCGCCGCGTAAAATCCCGTTGCGAATTTCTAAGCCTTCAAGGGTGCGCGAATCAGAATCTGAGCGCTCATAAATACAAACGGGGTGACAGAGTGCTTGCAGAATATTGGCAATGGTGTCGCGCCAATGTTCGACGCCGGCGCTGCTGATTTGCATCACCAACACATCCATGTACTGATCAACCACCAAGCCGGGCAAGCCATCAGATTCTGCATGAATAAGACGCATGCCGTTGCTGTCTTGATTTAAGCCGAGCTGAAAACGAGTGGTTAAAGCAGCAGAGATGCGGCGTTGGAAAAAATCCGCATCAATGGCCTCAGACTCTTGCCAAGACCAAACGCGAGCAGTGATTTGAGAGGCGGCGTTGTAGGCTGCCCAAGCAACAAAATTACCTTGTGCATCTTTGATAGGAACGGTGTCACCGTTGCTAGGTGCGCCATCAATGCGCGCGACCGCGCCAGAAAATATCCAAGGGTGGTGGCGCAATAATGATTTTTCACGACCCTCATGTAGAAAAATAGCTGGTTGAGCTGAGGCCGAGCCAACTTCAGCTTTTGTCGTTTCGCGGGGTGTTGTTGCTTGTGATTGATGACGTTGGGTGCGTTTACGAAAATCGCGCCCACCTTGTGAGCTGCGATGCGGAGTGGAGTGGGCTTTAGGTTTAGTGTTAGTCATGATTTTTTCTTGGCGCGTGGGTGCGCTCCATCGTAAATTTTGGAAAGATATTGAAAGTCGAGGTGGGTATAAACCTGTGTGGTGGAGATACTGGCGTGTCCCAACATTTCCTGCACTGCACGTAAATCACCGGAAGACTGAAGTACATGAGTAGCAAAAGAATGGCGTAGTAAATGGGGATGCACACCTGTCGAGATGCCTTGCTTTATACCCCATTGACGCAAATGGTGCTGTACCGTGCGCGGAGAAATACGCGTGCCTTTTTTGCCCACGAACAAAGCGGTTTCATCCGGCTGTGCTATTTGTTCACGAACAGTGGCCCATGCTTGTAGCGCGGTGATTGCATGACTTCCAAGCGGCACGATGCGGGTTTTTTTGCCTTTGCCAGTAACTCGTACAGTCCCATCGTCGAGAATAAGATCAATTGGATCAAGGCCAACAAGTTCTGCCAAACGTAAGCCGGAAGAGTAGAGCAACTCGAACATCGCTTTATCGCGAATATCGAAAGGAGCCTCGACAGAAATATCCATCAGTCTCACGGCATCGTCGGGAGAGAGTGCGTGCGGCAATGATTTAGGTGACTTAGGAGCGCGCAAGCCAATACAAGGATTAACGCTGCAATGATGGTCGCGCATTAAATAAGAATACAGCCCTCGCCATGCGGAAAGAATGCGGGCCAAAGAGCGACCACTCAGGCCACCACTATGTAGCTGCGCAATGTAGCGGCGAATATGATGGCATTTAAGGTCTGGAAGCGGGGTGGTGGCAGCCAATGAAAATAAACGACGAATGTCACGCGCATAGTTTTCTGCAGTTAACGGAGAGTAGTTGCGTTCGTTGTTTAAGTAGGCGAGATAGCCTTGCAGCAAATCAGCGTTTGAAATGCTGCCTGCAGTCATTAGAGATGTTGACGTAAAGAGGCACTGACGAAATCAGCGATGCGCTGCAAGATTACCGTACCCATTTCTGGGTAGAAGCGTTGTTCATCTTCGCTGGCAATGATTAGCATGCCAATAGTTTGATTGCCCCCACGAAGTGGTAGGTAAGCGAAAGAGCGCAAATGTGTACCCATTTCACCGAACCATGTTGCGGTGTCCAAAACAGCTTGGTGTCCACACACGGGTGTGAGATTCTGATCGGCGAAGGCTAACACTTCAACACTCGGTGGGTGTTCTTTCCATAGGTGAATTGCGGCATGGGGTACGGAGAAAATATCGCGTAGGTTACGCAGCGTTACGCTTTGCAGTGTTTGTAAGTCGTGTGCATTAAACAAAGCTAAAGTGAACTGATGGAGCTTGTCTTGTAAGCCATCATTTTCTTTGGCGTACTCCAGCAACTCGTGTAATTTTTTTTCTAAATCTTTGACGCGCTCGCGTAGCGTTAGCATTTGTCGTTCGCTAAGCGAAATTGTGCGCCCACCGTAGGGATGCGGAATCACAACTTCAGACAACAATTGCGCATAAGTTTCAAAAAAATCGGGATTACTTTGTAAATAATGTGCGACGTCTTCAGCTTTCATGTTTGCCTTTTATAAATTAATTTCACCATCAAATACACTAATTGCCGGGCCTGTCATTAATACAGAGTTGTGCTCACCTGCCCAAGAGATCGTTAAGTTTCCACCACGTGTTGCGACATGCACGGTTTCGTCCAGCAGGCCACGACGAATGCCAGAGACTACAGCGGCACAAGCACCCGTACCGCAAGATAAAGTCTCACCCGCGCCGCGTTCAAACACGCGCAACTTAATGTGGCTACGATCTATGATCTGCATAAAACCGGCGTTCACTCGTTTAGGAAAGCGCGGGTGGTTTTCAATCAGCGGCCCCTGTATATTTACAGGCGCTGTTTCGACATCTGCAACAACTTGTACAGCGTGCGGATTACCCATCGATACCGCACCAATTTCAATAGTCGCGCCACTAATGTCGAGTGTTTGTACAGAGGCGTCAGTGTCACTCTCAAATGGAATGCGAGCAGGTTCAAAAATGGGAGCGCTCATGTCAACCGTGACACGGCCATCATCTGCTAAACGTGGAGAGATTAAGCCGCTTTTGGTTTCAACCACAATTGCACGTTTAGAAGTGAGCTTTTTATCATGCACAAAGCGTACAAAGCACCGCGCGCCGTTGCCGCATTGCTCGACCTCGCCGCCATCTGCATTAAAAATGCGGTAACGGAAATCGACGGCAGGATTCTGACACTTTTCGACTAATAAAATTTGATCGCAACCAATTCCAAAATGACGATCGGCGATAAAGCGCAATTGTTCAGGCGTGAGATGAACCTGTTGACGCACGCCGTCAATCACGACGAAATCGTTACCAGCGCCATGCATTTTGGTAAATTTTAGAATCATCTCAAATGGACGGTGATGAAAATCGTTGGCAATTATACGTTCAACTGTTCAAGGCTGGCACAACTGCGTGTAGTCACGAAAAATACAGCGATCCATGATTACGGTGATGCCAGCCTGCTGCGCAAGCAAGGCGGACTCTTCATGCACTACGCCATCTTGCAGCCAAAGATTCTTAATGCCCAGCTTGATACACGCCACCACAATCTCAGGTACATGTTCAGAGGCGCGAAACACGTCTACTAGATCGGGAAGCTCGGGAAGACTTACTAAATCGGCATAAGCTTTTTCACCTAATACCTCTGTAACGAGTGGTCGCACAGGAATGATGCGAAAGCCAAAGCCCTGCATCGCTTTAGCCACTTGAAAACTAGGTCGGTTGGGCTGAGGAGACAAGCCAACGACTGCGATACTGCGCGTATCACGCAGGAGTTGGCAGATGTTTTCAGATGAAGGATTAGAAAAATTCATGGCACGAAAGATAGCATTGATTGCTTAATTTCGCGAAGTTGATAAGAGAGAAAAAAGCTATACTGCGCACGCATTACGCGCTCGTAGCTCATTTGGATAGAGTGCAGCCCTCCGAAGGCTGAGGTGGTGGGTTCGAATCCCGCCGAGCGCACCAAAAATCAATGAGTTAGCGTGATTTTACGATAATTCGAATCTTCAAAACGTAAAATCGTTTTCCCCAATATTCCTATACCAAGTGGCACATCACTCTT
>JAUYFR010000032.1 GCA_030690855.1 Gallionellaceae bacterium | reverse complement strand
TCGTGTATTGCAAAACGAAGGGTTGTTGATGTTCTCCAGCTTTGGTGTGGATACGCTGCAAGAGTTGCGCATCGCCTTTAAGGATGTGGATGGTTACAGTCATGTGAATCGTTTTGTTGATTTGCATGATGTGGGTGATATGTTGGTGGCAGCGGGTTTTGCTGACCCCGTGATGGAGATGGAGCGATTGACGCTGACTTATGATGATGTGCGTGCAGTGATGCAAGATTTAAAAAGCATCGGCGCGAATAATGCGACTGCGGGACGTGGCGCGGGCATGATGGGAAAAACGGCTTGGCAGCGGGTGATTGAGAATTACGAAACGTTGCGCCGTGATGGAAAGTTGCCCGCCACGTTTGAAATTATTTACGGACACGCGTGGAAGCCAATGCCGAAATTTAACCATGATGGTAGAGCGATTGTTAAAACGGATTTCAAGCTATGAGTAACGCCTTACCCCCCCCATCCCTCTTAACAGGGGGGCTGCGTAGCGCAACGGGAATGTCCGCAGTTAGAACTCCTCCCCTGTTAAGGGGAGGCTGGGAGGGGTTGCTGTTATGAGTTACTTCATCACTGGCACTGATACCGGCGTCGGCAAAACCTTAGTCAGTTGCGCGCTGCTACATGCTTTTTCCGCGCAGGGTAAGCGAGTAGTCGGATTTAAGCCCGTAGCGGCGGGTTGTGATGAACACGACCACAACGAAGATGCTTTGCAGTTGCGGGCGGCGAGTAATGTGCTGGCGACCTATGGCCAGATAAATCCTTACTGTTTTGTGCCGCCGATTGCGCCGCACATCGCTGCGCGTAATAGCGGTGTGCATATTGAGATGGCGCGCATCCTCACTTCGTTTAATGAGCTTAAAGCACAGGCTGACGAAATTATTGTCGAGGGCGTGGGCGGTTTTCTGGTGCCGCTCAACGAAAAAGAAGACACCGCGATGCTGGCGCAGCACATGGCGTTACCCGTCATTCTGGTCGTGGGCGTGAGGTTGGGCTGCTTGAATCATGCGCTGCTGACGCTGAAGGTGATTGAGAGTTACCAATTAGAATGCGTGGGTTGGGTGGCGAATGTGTTGGATGAAAACATGCCGGCCCTGCAACAAAATATTGATACTTTGAGCGATCGCCTTGAGGCGCCGTTGTTGGGCGTGATTCCTTTTCAAGTGAAACCGGATGCCCGGGTTGTAGCCACCTGTTTGAACATTAATTTATTACTGCAACAACAAGAACTTCATGAGTGAATTTAGTTTATTTGCAGTGCTGCTAGTCGGTCTACTCGGTGGCGTACATTGCCTCGGCATGTGCGGCAGCATCGTCGGGATTTTCACTGCGCAAGTGCCGAAAGATTTACCGCGCTGGCCGTTTCATTTGGCGTATAGCAGTGGGCGCATTGCCAGCTATGCGGCGGCGGGCGCACTCGTTGGGGCGATTGGTCAGGCAGGATTGTTGATGCGCGATGCGGTACCCGTGCAGCACTTGTTGTTTGGATTGTCGAGTTTGATGCTTGTCGCGCTGGGTTTGTATCTTGCAGGCGTGTGGGGTGCAGTGCGTAAATTGGAACAACTGGGCGGTGGTTTGTGGAAAAAATTGCAGCCTTACACCACGCGCTTGTTGCCGGTGAATACGGTGCCGCGTGCGTTGGGTTTGGGCGCGCTGTGGGGTTGGCTGCCGTGCGGTTTAGTGTATAGCGTTTTACTTACGGCACTCGCGAGCGGTAGTGCAACTCAGGGCGCGCTCATCATGCTGATGTTTGGTTTGGGTACGTTGCCTAATCTGTTAGCGATTGGATTATTTTGGGAGAAGGTAAAGGGCTGGGTGCAATCGCCGCGAGTGAGGTTGGTGGCGGGTTCGCTGGTGGCGAGTTTTGGTATCTATGGGCTGATTAAAGTGAGCTATACCTTCTACATAAACGGTTGGAGTGGAGCGTGCCATGTTTCTGCGTAATATATTGATTATATTGAGTATTATATTTTTGTCCTCGTGTGAGCAAAAGCTACCTTCGCCATTTAAAGCAAGTGATGTTTCTGCCTCGTATGCGCAGGCAGATTTTCAGTTGCAGGATGCAGCAGGTAAGACGGTGAGCCTTGCTAATTATCGCGGTAAGGTGGTGGCGATGTTCTTTGGCTACACGCATTGCCCCGATGTGTGTCCGACCACCTTGGCAGATATGGCGCAGGCCCTTCGTTTGCTAGGCAAAGAGGCAGACAAGATGCAGGTATTGTTTGTGACGATTGATCCTTCGCGCGATACGCGTGAAATGTTAGCTCAATATGTGCCGGCCTTTGATCCTGCTTTCATGGGGCTGGTTGGCGATGTGGCGGCGACTGAGCAGGTAGCAAAGGCCTTTGGTGTGATGTATCAGAAGCACGAAAGCAAGGGTGGTGGTTACACCATGGATCATACGGCGGGGACTTATTTGATTTCGCCTGACGGAAAAAAAGTATTGCTTGCACCCTATCAGCAGCCCGCTGAGTTGCTTGTGCATGACATCAGGTTGCTGTTGGCGATTGCTCGCTAAAAGGCAGCCATGAT
>JAUYFR010000192.1 GCA_030690855.1 Gallionellaceae bacterium | reverse complement strand
TGCGGCCTACGATCCGAAGGTGCATGAAGCGCCGCTGGTGATCGGTCATCCCAAGCATGACAATCCAGCCTATGGTTGGGTGGGAAAGCTGGCATTCGCCGAGGGTGGTTTGGATGTTGAGCCGATTCAGGTCAATCAAGATTTTGCCGGGATGGTATCCAGTGGCGCGTTCAAGAAAATCAGCGCCGCGTTTTATTCCCCCGATGCACCCAACAACCCCGTCCCCGGTGTTTATTACCTACGGCACGTCGGCTTCCTTGGTGCGCAGCCTCCTGCAGTAAAGGGTCTGCGCTCGCCGGAATTTGCCGATGCCGAAGAAGGCATAGTCGAGTTCGCCGACTGGGGCGATGTAATGAATGCCTCTGTATTGCGTAGCCTGCGAGATTGGATCATCGGCAAGTTTGGACTTGATGATGCCGATAAAGCGATCCCCGGTTACGCCGTATCCACGATTGAAGAAGAAGCGCGCAAAGAAGATGAAGTTAAGCCGCTCACCCAGTTTTCTGAAAAACCAACCCAAGGAGATGAAATGTCCGCTGAAGATAAGGCGCGTCTGGCTGCGCTTGAAGCCGAAAACGTAGCACTTAAAAAGGCATCGGCTGAGTTTGCCGAAGCTGAGAAAAAACGTGCATCCGATTCACTCCATGCTGGGCACGTTGCTTTTGCAGAAGGCTTGGTCAAGGAAGGCAAGCTGCTACCTGCTGATAAAGATGTGACGGTGGCAGTGCTGGACTTGCTCGCAGGTCAAGAGCAGGTGGTCGAGTTTGGCGAAGGCGATGCCAAGAAGCCGTTGGTCGAGGCACATAAAGCGAAATTGCAAGCGCAGCCTAAATTGGTTGAGTTTACGGAGCTGGCAGGCGGCAAGGGCGCGGTTGATGCTGGTGAAAAAACAGCTGACGTAATCGCTGCGGAAGCGGTTCAATTTCAAGAGTCCGAATCTGCTGCAGGTCGAGTAGTTACCACTGCGCAGGCTGTGCAGCATGTGATGAAAAAGGCTTAACAGCCATTCCGCTCAATCATTCAATCCAAACAGGAGAAGTAAATGTCGAACGCAAATTTAGTTAAAAACTTCAAGGCTGAGGCTGCTATCGCGGCTTTCACCATCGTTAAACACGGTGCGGCAGATGGTCAGGTTCTGACTGCTGCTGCCGTCGCCGACAAGCTGTTCGGTGTGTCGACCGACATTCCAGCGGCGATCAATGAGCGCTGCGACGTGATTCTGGGCGGACTCGCTGATGTGTTGTATGGCGGCGCGGTTACACGCGGCGACCTGCTGACTTCAGATGCGTCCGGTCGTGCGGTAGCTGCTGCCCCCGCAGCTGGCACCAACAATCGCATCATCGGCATGGCAGTCGTTTCCGGCGTGCTGGGCGACATCGGTCAAGTCGATATCAATCAGGGAATGATGCAAGGCTAAGTAACACAGGGCGTATAGCGATACGCCTTTACCAATTTCTAAACTTATACGAGGAACTACGGCAATGAAAAGCTACCTGTTAAAAAATCGTTTCATGTTGGGCGCGGCACTTGTTTTGGTGCTATGTGCTGCCTTTGGCGTTATCACACCGGATCACTCTGTGGTCGCAAGCGTGCTGATCGGACTGAACACAACGGCGTTCCCGGTCAACCCAGAACTATCGGCCATTGCCATCGCATACCAGAATCCTGATGCCGCATTGATTGCGGATAAGGTTTTGCCGCGCGTGCCAACCGCCAAGAAATTCAAGTACACCAAATACACCGTCGAGCAGGGTTACACCGTGCCGGATACAAAGGTTGGTCGCAAGTCCGAACCTAACATGGTGGATTTTGGCGGTACGGATGTGACGGATGAGTGCGTGGACTACGGTCTGGATGATCTGATCCCGAACGATGAAGTCGCCGCATTCGAGTCTATGCCTAAGCCTGCCTCTGGTGGCCCAGTAAGCCCGGCTGCGCTCTCGACCATGATGATGACCGGTCTTTTACAACTCGACCGCGAGATCCGCGTGGCAAGTACTGTATTCAATACGGCAAGCTTCTCCGCAGGTAATCAAGCCACGTTGGCCGGTAATACTCAATGGTCGGATCGTGTTAACTCCGACCCGTTGAATGCGATCACAAACGCGCTGGACGTACCGCTGGTTCGCCCTAACCGCATGGTGATCGGTCAACTAGCTTACACGCAGTTGCGTCAACACCCGAAGATTGTGCAAGCGATTGGCAAGAGCGCACAGACAGCTGGCTATGCATCATTGCAAGCGATTGCCGACTTGCTGGAATTGCAAGAGATCATCGTTGGCCGCTCGTTCTACAACACCGCCAAAAAGGGTCAAGTGCCGTCCTATGCCCGCGCTTGGGGAAAGCATTGCGCCTTACTGCATATCGATTCGTTGGCCGCACAACTCGGTCAGCCGACCTTCGGTTGGACAGCGCAGTGGGGTGCTCGTATCGCAGGTGTGATCGATGAACCTAAAGCAGGTCTGCGCGGTGGTCAACGTATCCGTGCGGGCGAAAGCGTGAAGGAAGTGGTCGTATCGACTGATGCGGGCTACTACTTCCAGAACTGCGTAGCGTAATCCATAACCCCTGAGCGTAATGCGCTACTCCGACCGGGATCCGGTCGGAGGTGAATAGGAAAATCATGGCTAAGAAAACTTACACCGTATTGACCCCAGTCGAATTCGACCACCAGCGTTTCGAGATTGATGCGCCTATCGATCTCGATGACAAAGATGCTACGCCGCTGCTGGCTGTAAAAGCTGTTGAGCTTGCAACAAATCAACCCGCATCGGCAACCGTGCCTACGGACGAAGCTGAACGTCTCGCCGCTATCGTGGCAGCTGTTGCTCAGATCGACCCGGCCAACCCTGATTTGTGGTTGAAGGATGGCAAGCCTGCAACGGAAGCGATTGCAGCGATCACCGGCTGGCCGCTGACGGCTGCCGAACGTAATGCTGCATGGGCATCCATGCAGCCTACCGTATAGGTTTTTAATAAATGTCTTACGCCGCCCTCTCTGATTTAGTTGCTCAGTTCGGTGATCGCGAAGTGCTCGCGCTCACGGATCGCAACGGAGATGGTGTGGCGGATGCACCGGTTTATGGCATGGCATTGCAGCGTGCCAGCAATACGATTGATGCTTATTTGGCCGCACGCTATCCGCTGCCGTTGACGGTTGTTCCCGACCAGCTGGTAGATATTTGCTGTGATATTGCCGCATCAGCCGGTATCGCGACACCAAACGCGTCACTTGTTGGCGCGAAAGCCCCGTCATTCGTTCGATGTAACGCAGCAACACGCACTTGTCGGCTCTTCCATGTCGGGCATAACCAAACCGTTTGAATACGCGCTCGATGAATTGATTTCGCTCTTCCTTGGAAACCCGAAATGCAACCTCGGTTGTCCCGTCTAAAAATGCCTTGATCTGAGCCAAGGTAACAAGCTTTGCTTCTTCCATGTTAATCACCATGCTTTGCATAATGATCGATTCAGCCTGCCATTCCCTCAGACTCATCTCTTGTTGGAAATACGACATACCTTTAGACTCATTTCATATTGGAAGAGGCTGGGGATTGACTACTCAGGCACGAAAGAATATATTGTGAATGTGATTGTATAAACCAAATGCGGTGAAAGCCGTGCAGTCACCCCACCAGCGATGGTTTCCGCCCAAGTGCAGATATTCGAAGAGGTTTGGTTAGTTTAAAGGTTAAGGCTCCGAAAGGAGCCTTAACTGTTTCTACCGCTGAACTTTTATCGATTTCCCTGTAAGCTTGTTGTGCAATATCACGAACAGCGAAATTTTCTTTGTAGTGGATAGTCTGTTGCCGTGTGCGGGGTCTCTCACATAAGCACTTTGAATAAATAATCGTGCAACACCGCTTTTGCCGGTTCGCTGAACATCAAAATAAATTTCGTAATCTTCTGTATTCCCGTTTGGTGTAATCACTTCAACCACAAAGAAGTTTCCTTTGCCTGTGTGCATACATTTTTTTGTATTCAGGCTATGGATAATTTGCGGTAGAAGTTTCGATAGTTCATATCGGTCGAAATCGAAGGTGCGGGTTTCTCTTGCATCGCTGTAATTTAATAGCGGGTCTGAGTTCGCCTCTAATGATTTTGAAAAACAGTGGAGGCTGTAACAAACTTCAACGGCATAGTTTTTTGCGGGAAGTCCTGCTTTACCAGGCTGAACATACTCAATCAACACTGGGTGCAAGTGCGATAAATCGTATTCAACTTCTTTGTATGTAAATGCTACCCAAGCTATCATTCTAATTCTAGTTATTGGCTAAGTAATTTTGCATTTTATCAGCCAAACGGCTCATTGAAATTTTACTCATCGTGTGTTCAGGTTGCCAAATTGGTGGGATTGGTAACAGGTGATTTTGGCACCAACGAATTATTTTTGGTTTCCAGACATACAAACCATCGAGGTATTTTTTATCGAAAAGATTCTTTTTTAAGCAGGCGTTAAATTTTAGATAGTGTCTTAGCTCAATAATGAATTCCATTGACGTCCGTAGATTTAATTAAATAGATTCAATTGGTTATCGAATTGCGCATCTTGCATTTGCATCTCCGTATTTTTAACTA